>NZ_JAVKPP010000030.1:0-16830 GCF_040980965.1 Kocuria sp. CPCC 205231
ACTTCCTCGGTGCTCCCATGACTCTCATCCTTCCGTGGAATGAAAGCCTCCAACAGACCCGTCACGGGACAAGTGGGGTGGCCGAGCCTTGTCTTGGGCGCTGCCATGGTGATCACCGGCGTGGTCCTCCTGCTCTGCCGGAAGTCACTTGCGGGTCTCTACGCCTCACGGCGCCAGGCTCTTCCGCCGGATCATCCGCAGTACCGAGCAGAACCTGCCTTCACCGCCGGTCCCATCGGCGTCCTGGGATGTGCTGGCATCTTGGCTGGCCTCATCGTGCTCGGGGCAGAGGTGCTCTAACTCTCCGCGCGCGGGAGGGCCAACCTCAACGCACCTCCCAAGGTCACTACATCCTGCCCGGGCGGAGACTCACCCCGGCGCGATGAGCAACCCCTACTGGATCACAGCGGTGGTTCGAGAGGCTCGTCGACGGTGTGGATCTCGTTGGTGAGGCGGGTGCCCTCGGTGCCGGCACGGCCGCACAGCCGCACAAGATGGGACAGCCGATGGCGTCTTGACCGTGCGACGATCCGAGCATGAGATCCGCCGTGAGGCTCCGGTCCGCCACGGGGCGAGTCCAAGACCAGAGATCACCATGAAACGCGCCATGTCCCTACGTCGGTGGCCCTTCTTGTCACTGGGCTTGGTGCCGTCATTGCCTTGCTCATGCTGGCCCTCTGGATCATTGCCGACGTGTACAACCTGGGGGTTCCCATTCTTCCCGTCCTGGTCCTTTGGGGAGCCTGCGCCCTGATGATTGGCGGGGTGCTGACGCTCATACTCGACGGCGTCTTTCGGAAATTTTCAAGGTGTTTGAGGCCAGCGGGTGTCAGGCGGCTGCGGATTCTGCGGCCGATGGTCGGTTGATCCAGGCGTCGGCGGGCAGGGCCAGGATCTTCGGGTCTCCGGTGGTGGAGAAGCGCTCGGGGTGAGTGGCACGGGCTGTGGCCAGGGCCGCTGAGCGCTGTTCGGCGACGGTGCTCGCGTGGCCGTAGTGGACGTCGGCGGGGGTGTGCAGTCCGATCCCGGTGTGGTGGTGGTCGTGGTTGTAGACCTCCACGAACCCGTCCATGAACGCCCGGGCGTCGGCCAGAGAGCCGAAGCGGTCGGGGAAGACCGGGGCGTACTTCAGGGTCTTGAACCACGCCTCCGAATAGGGATTGTCGTTCGACACGCTGGGTCTCGAGTGGGACCGGGTGACCTGCAGATCGGCCAGCAGGGCCGCGACCGGCTTGGAAGTCATCGAGGTGCCCCGGTCGGCGTGCACGACAGCGGGGATGCCGTGGATGCCGAAGATCCGGCGCATCATGTCCTCGGCCAGCGGGGCGGATTCCCGGGCGTGGATGTGGGCGCCGACGATGTAGCGGGAGTAGATGTCGATCATCACGTAGGCGTCGTAGTACACGCCCTTGACCGGCCCGGGGAGCTTGGTGATGTCCCAGGTGTAGACCTGCCCGGGCCCATCGGCCACCAGCTCGGGGATCGCCCTTGCCGGGTGGCGGGCCTGGCGCCGGCGTTCCTTTACCTGCGCGGCGGCGGCGAGCACGCGGTACATGGTGGAGATCGAGCACAGGTACACCCCGCGTGCCAGCAGGGTGGCGTAGACCTGGGCCGGTGGCTGGTCGACGAACTCGGCACTGTTGAGCACCTCCAGGACCCGGTCCCGTTCGACGGGACTGAGCCGGTTGGCCGGGGCCACGCCGTCTCGAGGTGCCGGGACCGGGCGGGCCGCACGACGGCCTGCGGTGGCCCGCGGGACTCCGGTCAGTTCCGCGGCCGCCCGGGTGGTCGTCCCTGCGGCGGTGAGCTCGGTGTAGGCGCCCATCAGCGCTTCTTGGGCTTGGGTTCCTCCGGCGCGCTCTCGGAGATCTGCTCCAAGAGCGCGTGTGCTTTTCCCATGATGTCCAGGGCGGTCTCGGTCGTGGCCAGTCGTTGCTGGGAAGCGGCCAGCTGGCGGCGCAGCCGGGCGATCTCGGCCTGCTCCGCACTCGGGCGGCCTACCGACTCGCCGGCGGTCTTGCCCTCGAGCACGCCGGCATCGCGCAGCCGGCGCCATTCGGAGATCAGCGAGGAGTACAGGCCTTCCCGGCGCAGGTACGCCCCACCCTGTTGTTCCTGGCAGGCCTGCTCGTAGGCGGCCAGGTGGGCCAGTTTCTGTTCCGGGGTGAACGATCGGCGCCGGGACGGGCCGCCGGCCCGGGGAGAGGAACTGCTCATTCCCCCATCATCGGTGACCGCGGACAACGGCGGAGCGAATGTGGAACTGCTCATGGTGGTCGATCCTGATCTCGCCCTGCGTCAGGCGAACTTGCTGTGAACCACTGGACTCAACTCACCCTGACACGCAGGGTTTCGCCTCACTGGGCGACGCTTCTAGGGAACCCACACCGCAACGCAGTGGGCGAAGTAGGCTGCCGAAGCTTCAGCAGTCCCTGATCTCATAACTGGTGCGGACTCTATGAGCAGTGGGCAAGTCCCGTTCTCAGTAGGCTGGCGCCATGGACCTGACGGCGATCCCTGATGACTTCAAAGGTTTGATCGCCCGGGCACGGGCTGTCACCGTCGCGCGTCGACTCTCGGAAACAGCCACCTGTGGGACGGTCGGTGCCGCACTGGAGACGGCCGCAGGAGAAGTGTTCGTAGGTGTCTGCGTGGATACCTCGTCGTCGGTCGGGTTCTGTGCTGAGCATGCCGCAGCGGCCGCCATGCTGACAGCAGGACAGAGTCAGGTGGTTCGAATGGTTGCCGTCGACAGTCATGGCCACGTGCTGGCGCCGTGCGGACGGTGCCGCGAGTTCATCTCTCAATTGGCGGGGCCGAACCTCGACACCGAGGTACTCGTCGGGGGCCCGCACGTGGTCAGCTTGCGCGACTTGCTGCCGTACAGATGGGTCAAGGACTGACGGGTCTCCTACCACCCTGGAACACCGGACAGGTCCGGCCCTGGGGAGTTTGGGGCGCCTCAACTCGTCTGGTGTCACTTTGCCCAGCAAGGATAGACACTTGCGGGACGTGGTTACTTTTCAGGGCGTGCGATGATCCAACGCGGGCTGGGCGCCCAGCACCCACGGACTCGATACGTCCGCCGCGTCGTCGATGACTGGGCAGCCAAGAACCAGAACACCTCACCCTGAGTCGCTCCCGGCATGCCGGAGCCGGCGATACTTCGACCCGCGAGGCCTTCACCACCTTGAGAACTATGAATCCCCGCGTAGCCGTGACGGTCAGTCAACCTCTACTGCAACATCGCGGCACCTGCAGGTGATTGATGTTTCAGTAGCTCCTGGCGTGTGAGGCCTCTACACCTGGGGGCGTCCTCATGCCGCAGTGCGGGTGCGTAGCTTCTCGGTCAGGGATAACCGCACCGTGGGCCACTCGCTGTTGATGATGGAGAACACCACCACATCGCGCATGGTCCCGTCACGCCACAAATCGTGATTGCGCAGCACCCCGTCCTGCTTCGCCCCCACGGAAATTTTCAAGGTGTTTGAGGCCAGCGGGTGTCAGGCGGCTGCGGATTCTGCGGCCGATGGTCGGTTGATCCAGGCGTCGGCGGGCAGGGCCAGGATCTTCGGGTCTCCGGTGGTGGAGAAGCGCTCGGGGTGAGTGGCACGGGCTGTGGCCAGGGCCGCTGAGCGCTGTTCGGCGACGGTGCTCGCGTGGCCGTAGTGGACGTCGGCGGGGGTGTGCAGTCCGATCCCGGTGTGGTGGTGGTCGTGGTTGTAGACCTCCACGAACCCGTCCATGAACGCCCGGGCGTCGGCCAGAGAGCCGAAGCGGTCGGGGAAGACCGGGGCGTACTTCAGGGTCTTGAACCACGCCTCCGAATAGGGATTGTCGTTCGACACGCTGGGTCTCGAGTGGGACCGGGTGACCTGCAGATCGGCCAGCAGGGCCGCGACCGGCTTGGAAGTCATCGAGGTGCCCCGGTCGGCGTGCACGACAGCGGGGATGCCGTGGATGCCGAAGATCCGGCGCATCATGTCCTCGGCCAGCGGGGCGGATTCCCGGGCGTGGATGTGGGCGCCGACGATGTAGCGGGAGTAGATGTCGATCATCACGTAGGCGTCGTAGTACACGCCCTTGACCGGCCCGGGGAGCTTGGTGATGTCCCAGGTGTAGACCTGCCCGGGCCCATCGGCCACCAGCTCGGGGATCGCCCTTGCCGGGTGGCGGGCCTGGCGCCGGCGTTCCTTTACCTGCGCGGCGGCGGCGAGCACGCGGTACATGGTGGAGATCGAGCACAGGTACACCCCGCGTGCCAGCAGGGTGGCGTAGACCTGGGCCGGTGGCTGGTCGACGAACTCGGCACTGTTGAGCACCTCCAGGACCCGGTCCCGTTCGACGGGACTGAGCCGGTTGGCCGGGGCCACGCCGTCTCGAGGTGCCGGGACCGGGCGGGCCGCACGACGGCCTGCGGTGGCCCGCGGGACTCCGGTCAGTTCCGCGGCCGCCCGGGTGGTCGTCCCTGCGGCGGTGAGCTCGGTGTAGGCGCCCATCAGCGCTTCTTGGGCTTGGGTTCCTCCGGCGCGCTCTCGGAGATCTGCTCCAAGAGCGCGTGTGCTTTTCCCATGATGTCCAGGGCGGTCTCGGTCGTGGCCAGTCGTTGCTGGGAAGCGGCCAGCTGGCGGCGCAGCCGGGCGATCTCGGCCTGCTCCGCACTCGGGCGGCCTACCGACTCGCCGGCGGTCTTGCCCTCGAGCACGCCGGCATCGCGCAGCCGGCGCCATTCGGAGATCAGCGAGGAGTACAGGCCTTCCCGGCGCAGGTACGCCCCACCCTGTTGTTCCTGGCAGGCCTGCTCGTAGGCGGCCAGGTGGGCCAGTTTCTGTTCCGGGGTGAACGATCGGCGCCGGGACGGGCCGCCGGCCCGGGGAGAGGAACTGCTCATTCCCCCATCATCGGTGACCGCGGACAACGGCGGAGCGAATGTGGAACTGCTCATGGTGGTCGATCCTGATCTCGCCCTGCGTCAGGCGAACTTGCTGTGAACCACTGGACTCAACTCACCCTGACACGCAGGGCCAAGGCGGCGATCGCCCGCCTCGACCTGTGGTTGTGCCAGTGCGTGCGGAACTCCACGGCGATGCAGTCCAAGGTTTCAAAGGCGTGGGTGAGCTGGAGCAGTTTCACCTCGGTGTTCAGCCCGGTGCCCTGGACACTGGGGGCGATCCAGGTGGACCCGATCTCCAGACGCCGGTGATCGGGGCGGATGTTGAGGAAGGTCGTCATCCCCACCGCCCGCCCGTCGCCGGCCCGGATGGTCCACGGCACGAGATGACCGGCCGCGTGGCCGGCCAGCCGCTTCTCGATCTCCGCGCCCATCGCTTCCGGGGCAGGCAGGCGGGTGTACCAAACCTGGTAGAGGTCCTCCTCCGCAACTGCCTCTGCCAGTTCCCCGGCGTGCTCCGGCGCGAGCGGCTCGAGCGTGGCCAAAGTGCCGGTGAGCGTGGGGATCGCCAGGAAGTCCATGCCGCCAGGCTACTGAACGCCAGCACAGCCCCACACGCACCACCACGTTGCCCATGAACTCAGGCCAAACATAGGGAACCCCTCGTGCAACATGGCGGGTCAGGGAAACAGTCGGAGTCGTATTCCTTTCTGCCGCTGGGTTCCGGGGTGCTGTCCTGGCGTTGTTTGGGCGACGCCACTTAGTGGCGTCGACCGGTCAGGCGCATCACTGGCTCGATGATCAGAAGGACCATCCCGCAGATAGCCAGCGTGAGTCCAAAGGCGGCAAAGATGATGGGACCGAAGAGCACGCCCGACCAAAAGAAGTGGTTGACGTAGGCGATGTACCAGTACAGGGCCACCGTGATACCTGCGCCCACCCCGGTGAGAGCCAATCCCCACTGACGTATCACCAGGCGCTCCGCACCTCCCACAGCTCCCGGGGCCGGCTCTTCATCAGAACGTGTTTCCTGCACCGCGGCGGTGGTACGCCGCGGCAGACGCAGTACTCCCCAGAGGAAGGCTGCAGCGCACAAGAACACGAAGATCTCGTCCCCGACCCCAATTCCGTCCCGGTCATAGATCGTGTACGCAATGGCACCCAGCGCCCCGAGGAACAGCACGATGGCATAGGTCAGCAGGGCCAGCCACACAGCGCCCCTGCGCCGACGGGTGCCGACCGGTTGCGGGCCCATCGCGCCCCGCCCGACGGGTCCAGCGGTGCTCGAAGAGATGACATCGCCCAGCAAGGCGGTAAGCCCGCCGAGTGCGACGAAGCCGGCAGGAAATGCGAACCAACCCGCATTGCTCCCCGGGTGTAGAGGGTCCCCGGACGCTTCAGCGGTCCAGGTCATCAGTGTCGCTACGACGGCGATGGCGCCGCTGATACCGGTGACCATCAGCGACACTCGACGCGACGATCGAGGCGGCTTCCCCTTGCGCCCGGCCCCTCCCGCTCTCTTGTCCATGACTCCGACGCTACCGAGCGGTCAGCACGGGAACCACGACACACAAGAGAGGAACCCCTACTGCATCATCGACGTGGGGGGGTGCAGTTCGTTGAGGGCTTGCAGCCAGACGGGGTGATCCCGTGATGGGCTCATTCTTGGGCGTCTTGCCTCTGCGTGCCAGCCAGGCAGTGGTTGACGTCCTGACCCGAGTTGAGCCCCTGATGGTGGTGTGGCGCGGTAGCCGGCCATTGCCGGCCGGCGGGGTACCGGTCCACCCACTGCCGCGTCATCCGTTGTGGAAGATCTGGCCGTTGTTGAGGAACCCGGGCTGCGCTGTTGATTTGGGGGCTCCGGTCGCCCAGCGGCGATCGAGCTCGGCAGGATCGACCCGCAGGTCCGGCCAGTGCATGGGGACACCTGCGGCTGACGTCGGGTGGGCCCGGTCCATGAGCTGGATGTGCAGGTGTGGCTCGGAGGTGTTGCCGGTGTTGCCGACCTGACCGAGCTGCTGCCCCTCAAGAATTCGTTGCCTGGCACGGACGCCGGCGGAACCACGACGAAGGTGCGCGTAGGCGGCGAAGGTGCCGTCGTCGTGCTCCACGATGACGTGGTTGCCAAGGATCCGTGAGGCCCCGGTCAGCTCCCGCAGGAACCCCTCGACCGTCATCATGTAGACCAGCAACGGCCATGTGTCCCGGGCACCGTGGTCGCGTTGGGAGTCCTGCACCTGCACCACAGTTCCGGACGCCATGGCCCGTACTGGTTCGCCGAAGGACCGGTAGCTCTCCGGTCGGCGCGCCCGCAGGCCCCAGCCGATCGAGGCCGCGGCATCGGGGGAGGGCTGGAGGAGATCGACGGCGTACATCTGCCCGTAGGCCTTGACCCCGTGGCTGGGGACCGCCGTACCGGGGCTGTTGAGCGCGACCCAGCACCCGCGCACGGGTGCGGCCAGCTCGACCGGGCCCCGGTCCGAGACCGGCGGCCGTATGAGCGAGAGCGCGAACGGTACGGCCATGAGCGCCAGGTCCAGCGGGAAGGGGGCGGGGAGTACGAGGTTGACCAGAATTGCAAGGACGAATAGCCGCAACCACCAGCTCTGCCACCGGGCGATCGCGCGTCTCATCGCTGGGCACCCAGGAGCAGCACGAGCAGGGGTACGACCCGCGCCACCGGGACCTCGTGACGACCCCCGCCCACAGCGTGCAGCCAGCCGGCGGAGGTGAGCTGCCGCAGGTGGTGATACACCTGCCCACTGGTGCCCACCCCGTCGATTTGTGTGAGCTCATGGACCGTGCTGGCGCCTGTGAGCACCTGCTGGAGCAGCCGCAGTCGGACCGGGTGACCGAGCGCGGCCAGCCCGTCGGCGCTCTCGGCCCAGTCACCGCCCAACAGGTCCCCGGTGGCTGCGGCCTGCTGCCAGTGGGCGTGGCGGCCGTCGGGCAGACGCACGTGTCCGGTCAGCAGCACCGCACCCGGCTCCTGGACCCGGGCCCGCAGGCCCTCCAGCGCCCAGAAGACCTCGGAGGCGGGCGTTACCGCATTTGCATCGGGCCCTGCCGGACGCTGCAGTAAGGCCTCAAGGTCAGCTACGCGCCGTTCGAGGGCTGCGAGTCGGTCGGTGTCGGTCATGACCCCCACACTAGTACGTTTTTTCGTAAGTACGAATAAGGGTTCTATGTCGGCAGCCTGCAAAGACGGACCGTCGGCACACTTCGCCGCCAGGCCCGGCGCGAACGTTATCTGTGGACGCGAGAGCCAGGCGGGAACCCCAACCGCGACTGCAGGAGGTCGTCAAGCTCACGCTTGGACGCCGGTCAGAACACATCGGGCCTCACAGCCCCTCTCCCTACGATGACCCGGAAGCTGACCGAGAAGCACCTCCGGACATCTGCTCCACGTCATGAGCCCGCCCCGCCGCGCCCTGTCCTGGGTGCCGTGGCGAGGCGTGTGAGAGTCTGGCCTCGTCCCCGCCACTCTCCCCTGGAGTTCCCTTGAGCGTTGCCGTGCCCTCCCTTGCCGTCGAGAACGTTCCGGTCGTCGACTCTTTCGCCGTCGCCGCCCAGATCCGCATGACCACCACCGGTACTCGCGCGAGCCTGGCGGTCGCCGTGCCGCAGGACGCACCGGTCAGCCCGCACACGCTGATCTCCGCGCTGCTCACCCTGGGCCGGCAGGTGCTGGAGGAATACCGGCTCACCGGCCAGCAGCTGCCCGAGGTGGCGGTCACCGCAGTGGAGCGCGTTGAGACCGTCCCGGCGACCGCGGCGACCGCTGGGTTCACCATCGGGGTCACCAACGACCTGGAGGCCCAGCGCTCCACGCTCGTGCTGGACTCGGACTTCCTGCTGGGCAACGACGGCGGAGTGCTGCTGGCCGCCGCCACGCTGCTGGCCGGCGCCGAGCACCTGCTCGACCCGGAGCAGGCTGACCACTTCCGCCGCGCCGGGCGCAAGCACCAGCCGTCCTCGCCCAGCCGCCGGCGCTCTGGCGGCCGCGGCCGCCGCTAAACCTCCCGGGGTCCTCACACTGCTCCGAGATGGGAACCCCTACTGGATCACAGCGGTGGGTCGAGGTGCTCGTCGACGTTGTGGATCTCATTGGTGAAACTGGTGCCCTCGGTGCCGTCCAACGGGGTGAGGTCCACGACGATGCCGGTGCGCACGTCCAGATGCACCCGGTACACCGTGGCCAGATCGTCCGTCAGGGTCGGGTCCTCGGTCCCGTATTCATAGATCCGGGACGCCGGACTGTCTAGCATCGGGCAGCACCCGCACCGTGGGAGGTAACCACCCACCCAGTCCTCGCCCTGCCCGGGCAGCGGCCGGCAGGTGGCCGCCCAGGTGGCCCGGCCCCTCAGCACGGTAGCGGTGACGTCGCCGATTTCCACGCCCTGGTCCAGTTCGATGGGGTCGAGCATCGCCGTCCACTGGTAGTCCTGCCACATCGGGTCGCCATGGTCCAGGTGCCAGTCCTCTGGCCGGTGGGCGACCAGCCCGTCCGGGCGCAGCACCACCCCTGTCCCGGGCAGGGACAACTCATCTCCCGCTCCGCCCACGGCCCCGCCGTAGGGCACGCCCTCGGCGACCTCGATCCCGCCCGAGGTGCGCACGACCACCCGGTGCCGGGCTCGGTCGAGCCAGGCCTCCACCGGTCCGCCCTCGGCGGTGGCCCCACCCTTGGACTGCCGCCGGTGGGTGAAGTGCATCGTGGTGAACCGCCACGGCGAGCTGGCGGCCAGGGCACGGAAGTCCGCCCCATCAGGCATGCCAGGCAACACCGTTTCGCTCATGCACCCGAGTAGAGCACACCCCGGAGCACACCCAAGGAACCCCTACCGCAGCGCCAGCATGTCTGGGGCGCGAGACAAGCGGCAACGCTTAAGGGGGGAAAGCGCACGCGATGACGTGCATGCGACGATGCCCACACCAGAACGAAACGGGGAGCCCAGGCATGTCGCGCAAGACGATACCGCGGTGGATCTATCACGTCGGAGCCGCGCTCTTCCTATTAGCGGGCCTGCTGCAGCTGTTCCAGGGGTTCTCGCTCGGGTGGGCTGCCGTCATCGCCGCCGTGCTGATAGGCACGGGTCTCGCCCTGGCGGTGAAGATCCGCTGGGGCTGGTTGGTCGCCACGTGGGGGCTAATGACAGGCATCGTCTGGCTCTTGGCCATGCTGATGGGACTTCTCGGCCGGGGCTACGACTTTTCTTTTGCCGGCTGGGCCGTCGGCATCGCTATGGCCGCATGCATCTTTTGGCAGGACCGCCACGACGACCGGACAGGCCCGACCCAGAACGAGTCCACCGGATCGCGAGACCCGCGCTAGAACCGAAGCCTCGAGCGCACGCGAAGGAACCCCAAATGCACCATGCAGCGCCCAGCCCGACGCGGCTGGTGGGAGACCCCCGGCACGGCGACAGGACCGGCGGCTGCGCATGGGCCTGAGCGGTGGGCCGGGGATGACATCAGAACAGGCGCAGTAGGACCGCGTAACCGATGATGAGCACCGAAGGCGCCAGGAAGCTCAGGATGGACAAGAGCCACGGCAGTCGCTTGGGCCCGTGGTAGTGCTGCAGCATGCCTATCACCGTCGCAACAAACAGCGCGACGGCGCACAGGAAGAAGATGCCGGCAAAAAGAAGCAACACTTCGGGCTCTTCGGCGAATTTTCGGTTCGGTGCCGCCACGCCGCGCCGGTGCGCGATTGCGTTATCGATCAGGATGGCGAACATGAAGTTCGCCACCAGCAACCCGATGCCCCAGATGAAGGAGAGCACTGCGGCCACGACCGGCCGGATCAGCGACTTCCCGGGCACGCTGACGGGTGTGGGGAAAGCGGGCATGGCAGTCACATCCTTCTGGGCAACGCAGCGGAGATCTTAAGGATTCGTTCCGTTCAGCACACCGCAGGTCGGGGGCGGACAGCACTCTGCGCGATGGCAGTACCCGGAACGCAGGTGTCCTGACCACAGGACGCTGGCAGGCGCCGTGCGGGAACTCCCCGGGCCTACGGTTGCGGCGAACCGGCCAGAGCCTGATGGGCTCCCAAGCACTGCTGGAACCTCTGTTCCTCATCGGAAAGCTGCGCGAAGGCCTGGCCTTGGGCGGTGACCGCTCCGGCCGGCACCTCCTCCGGGGAGGCCAGCAGTCCTTGATCGGGTTCCTGCGCGCCCCCGCTGAGCACCGCGTGCACCGCGGCCGCGGTGTCCGCATCCGAGCACTCCGGCAGACCGGCGAGCTCCTCCAGCGTCGGAGTGGCCGACATTCTCACCACCGGCTCTGGTGCTGAGGGCCCCAAGGCGGCGGCGACCGGACCGACCGCCAGGGCGCAGGCCACACACCCACCCATCACCCACATCGCCTGGGAGACCAGTCGCATCGCACCGTTCCTTCCATACAGAGCTCCACCCGCCCCGCCGCCCCCTGCACAAGGTCCAGGGCGCGGACTGCATCGACGCCCTCGGGCTGTGGCGAGCACACCGGAGCGACCACAGGAATCATGCGGGACGGTTTCCTCGAGCCTATGGCCACCTCGACGGTCATCTGGCGTCAGTCCTCGGCGCGCCGGGACGAGCCCCAGCTGAGGCATTGGTGCACCGCGGGCGCCGGGCTTTCTAGCGGAACTTCGCCTCGGCGGCGTCGTGGACGCGAGGGACAGGGACAGCACTACGGTCCCGGATGGCCAGGACGGCGCCACCGAGCAACCCGGCCATCAGCCCGTAGGGGGTCAGGACCAGGGCGTAGAGGAACCACCCCGGGTCGAGGACCACGTTCAGCACCAGGAAGGGCAGCATCAGCCCGGCACCAGTGACGGTCATCAGGGCGACGCGGACCCCGGCGCTCAGCCCGTAGTCGGCCCCGGCCGCCCAGCACGGGCCCCACACTAGCTGGGTCCACAGCAGCCCCACCCCCGCCAGCACTGCCCAGCACAGCACCCAGGCCGACCAGCCGCCCGGTGACAGGACGGCCGCGTAGCCCAGGGCCAGCACCGGGGTGAGCGCCTGGAACAGCAGATAGGTGCTCAGCGGATGCACGTGCAGGGCTCGCCTCACCAGATCACGCCTCTCCGCTCGATAGCCCCCACCGTATGCCGGGCACCCGCGCCACGACACAAGGACCTCGAGCTGGGTCAGCACTCAGGAACCCCCATCACAACCAGGTAGGGCGAGACGTCAGGTGAACCCGAGGCGTTTCGTTTGAAGGGATCACCGACAGTTAGCTGCACAGCGTTTAGGGTGGCGGGCATGACGAGCCGGACGTTCACAGCCGTAACCGCCACGACCGCGATGGCACTGGCCGTCACCGCCTGCGGATCGTCACCGGAACCAGAATCACCTCCGGCCCCCGACCTCACCAGCTGGACTGACTCCACCTTGCCCGTCCCGGCCGAGGGCGGCTTCTCCATGGCCAACGTCGCCGCCCCGGACGGCACCCATTCCAGCGGCTCGACCCCCGATGTCGAGCCCGGGTGGTACGCCATCACGATGGCGTGCGAGTTGACCGAGTCCGAGAGTGCATTCGAGGACCGCTCCGCGCATATTGTGCTCAGCGGCGAGAGCGGCAACTACGGCGGAGGTGATTGCCCGCGCTTTCCGGTCACCACGACCACTTACGTCGGCGTACCTGACGAGCCAGCGCCGGAGACGTTCAGCGTGGAAGTCCTCGCGGACGGCCAGGAGCTCTACTGGGGTGTGTCCGCTTCACCGACGACCGCCCCCGAGTAGCTCTCCTCGATGCGCCGGCTCAACGCTCATCACCGCATCCGGTGTGCGGGCGAGGCCTCCGGTCGAGCAGGTGCTGGGCTGATCCACCCCCATACCGGCACCAGCCCCACGCTTTCCGTCCACCGTAAGGGGGGAACCCCTCACTGCACTGTGGAGTGGTGAGATCCGCGGACTCCAGTCGTCGTACCACTGTGACCGCACGACACGCAGGGCGTCTGCGCAGTCCGGGAGGTTCCATCGCGTCTCAGTAGCGTGGGAAGCCCCGCCCAAGGAGGCTCACCACGATGCTCACCGACCTCGCCGCACTGCCCGGCGTCCTGGCGGCGTCCGGGATCAATCCCACCCCCGGTGACTGGGGCCTGCCCCTGCTGGCCCTGCTCTTCCCACTGGTCATGTTCGTGATCTCGTTGCTGATCTTCTACTGGGTGGTGCGCAAAGGCGTGACCGCCGGCATCAAAGACTACGTGCGCAAGCACGGCGACCGCCCCGGCAGCTGGCGAGCGTAGACCCACCAGAAGGCGCCTGCCTTTGAGGCCCACGTATCGAGCGATGACCTCGTCGTCCTCACGAAGGAGCCCGTCCTGTGGATGCCCCAGCTCAGACGCCTGCCCGACCCTGGAGGGGTGCCGCCCGGTGGATCCGGCATTTCCTGGTGCGCTGGGTGCCGATCATGGTGGCCCTCCAGGTGAGCTTCGAGGTGCTGCTACGCAACGACTGGTTCCTCCGGAACCCCTACCTCGACCCCGGGCAGGCCGCAACCTTGGTCACCTTCGTCCCGGCCGGACTGTGGGCGGTGGCCGACGGGTACCGCCTGGTGCCCACCGGACAGGCCGTAGCACTCTGGGCCGTCGTCGGAGCGGCGATGGTGCTCGCCGCACATCTGTTCACCGCAGTGCTCGGTGTCAGCCAGGGCATGACCCTGACCGTGGTGGAGACCGCCCGGTGGGCCGCCGCGGCCCTGGACCTCGCAGCACTGCACGCCGTGCCCGCCGGGATGCTCGTGCTGCTGGGGGCGGGCCTGCACCACCTCCGGAGCACGCGAGCCACCCGCCAGTCCACGACCCCCTCCGAGGGCGGCCGGTAGCGTGAACGGCATGGAGGACCGCCCCCGGCCCGCACACGAAAAGCACTCCCAGATCGATACCGCCCCGATCCCCACCGTCGGCCAGGTGGTGGCCCGCACCGTGCCTGCCGCCGCGATCCTCGTCCTCGCGATGCCGGTGGCGCTGTGGTGGCTGCTGGACACCTCCTCCGGTGCACTGCGCACCCCGTGGTGGCCGGTGCTGCTGCTCGGTCTCCTGGCCCTGTTCCATCTCCTGGCTCGACTCGCCCGCACCCCGCGGCCCACTGACCTGCCGCCGGTGCCCGCAGAGCGGGTGCGCAACGCGCTGATCGCCGCCGCCCGGACCGGTGCTCTGCCCCCGGAACCGCCAGTCCGCGCCGCCGCCGGTGTCACAGCCTGCCAACGGATCGAGGCCGCGGCCTACGCCGTGGCCGCCACGACCGGGGTACTGGTCGCCTCGCTGCTGGTGCCGCAGCCGGCCTGGACCGTCTTCGCCGTGCTCGCCGGGATCCTGGCGGTCATCCATATTCTCCGCGCCCGGCACCCCTGGGCCTACCTGCACGCGGTGCACCACGACGACCACGCCAATTAACGAACTCCTATCGCACCTCGGGAGCCCGGCAGGTGTGGTTCGGCTCGGCTGTGGCCCCCAGGATTCGGGTCTCAGTGTTTCCAATCCGTGCTGATCGCCAGGGCCACGGCGGTGGCCGTCAGGGCGAGGGCGGCTGCCAGTGCCGCCGGCCAGGCGGCCGGATGAAGCAGTACGGTGGCGGGTGCCGCGAGCAGGGCGGGCACCAGGATGAGCCCCCGGCTGTAGCCGATCAGCTGGGTGACGGGCACCGGGCCCAGGGGGGTGTCGATCGGGGGCTGGGTGTGGTCCGGTTCCGGGGCCAGGGCGCGGTAGTGGGCGACCGCGCCGATTCCGGTCCCGGCTACGGCCCCGAGGGGAAACAGCACCGCCCAGCTGGTGCCGGCCGCGAGTCCGGCCAGCACGGCTACGGCGGCCATGACCGCGGCGTTGAGCGCGCACGGGACGACCAGGTGCACCAAAGCTGCTGCGGTGGGGGCGATCGGGAGGTTCCGTTCGGCTGCGGCCCCGGCGCGCAGATCGGCCAGATAGGCCGTGCCGCGGCCCAGCCCCCGGTATCCCACCACCAGCAGCGCAGCCCAGCCGACGAGCACCGCGGTCTGGGAGAAGGAGGCCAGCAGCACCACGGTCAGCCCAAGATCCACGGCCAGACCGACCCGCCACCGGCTGGTCCGCAGGGCGGTGAGAGAGGCGAACAGCACCACCGTGCGCGGCCCGGACACCCAGCCGGGGGTGCTCCCGGGCAGTCTCCGTACCCCGGGCACCGTGGCGGGGGCCAGCGCGGCGGTCAGGTCCTGGGTCGACAGCAGGGACACGGCGTTGGCCAGGTGCCGGGTCCGCGCTCCGGCCGCCCGCAGCTGCACCCCGCCCAGGCCCCGGGCCCACCGCAGCGCCCAGACCCAGAACAGGCCGGCCACCACCGTCAGTGCTCCCGTGACCCCCACGAACCACAGGGATGGCACGAGGACATCCCACCGGCCGGTGGCCCCCTCCCGGGTCCCGGCCAGCACGACCAGCACAGCCCCCAGGGCCAGGAACCAGCCCGCCCAGGGGCGGGACCGCAGCGATGTGGGCACCCCGATTGAAGCTTGGGCCCAGATCGAGACCCCGACGGCACTGATCCCCAGACCGGCCCAGCCCACTAGCTGCGCTACCGCCTGCCGCCACGGCTGCCCCCACCCAGCAGTCAGCCCAGTACCCCACATCAGCAGCAAACCCGTGCCACCACACAAGGCCCCGGCCGCCGCAGCCGCCCACAGCATCCGGCGCACCGCCCGGACCGGTTCCTGCGCCCCGGCCCCGGGCAGCGGCCACACCCACACCGCCCGCTCCGGGGACACCCCCACCGGTCCCAGCCCGCGCAACAGGTCCACGGCACTGGCCCAGGCCACCCCGAGCAGTACGGCGACTCCGAGCACCGGCGCCCCGGCCCCTACCCAGGTGGCGGCCGGGCGGTGCAGTACCCCGCCGGAGGAACCGGCGGCCACCAGGTCCCCCATGGAGGCCCCGAGACCCATGATTCCGGCGGCCGCCCAAGCCACCAGCACCACCGTGACGAAGAGCCCGGTGTAGACGTCGACGAACCGATCCGCACCTCGAGCCCGGCCCCGGGTCCGGGCCCGGGCTGCTCGCAGGAATACCTCGATCTCGGCGTGCCCGGCAGGTTTCAGGCCGGCACCGGCCGTCACGACTGCCCCTCCCGTTGCGGAGCAGGCACGCCCGGTGCCAGGGCGCCGTGGGGCTCGATGGTCAGCACCGTGGTGCCCACCGCGGCCGCCAGCGACGCGTCGTGCGTGGCGATCAGCAACCCCGCCCCCGCCTGCCGGGCAGCGACCAGACGATCGGCCAAACGGGCACGCATCAGCGCGTCCAGGCGCTGTTCGGGCTCATCGAGCACCAGCAGCTCGAACGGGCGGATCAGTGCCGCGGCCAGCAGCGCCCGCCGGCGCTGGCCTGAGGACAGAGCGAACGGCGAGGCGTCCACCCGGTCGCCCAACCCGAACTCGACCACTGCCTCGGCGGCCACCACCGGCGCATCGGCCACCCCGTGACCGCGCAGCACCAACTCCAGGTGATGACCCACCGACACCCCGGGCAAGAACGCGTCCTCGTCGAAAAGACAGCTCACCGCCCGCCGGTAGACCAGCGAGTTCTCCACCACCGGCCCGCCCTTCAGCCACCGCTCCCCGCTCACCGGCACCTGCTGGCCCACCGCCGTGCGCAGCACCGTGGACTTGCCCGCCCCATTGGCCCCGAGCAACACCACCGCCTCCCCCGGACCCACCTCGAAGCTGACCCCGACGGTCACCGGCACCCCGGCATAACCACACACCAACTCACGAACAGACAGGACAGGAGCAGCACTCACGGACAACGAGCCTTTCAACGGCAACACGGCCACCCTATTGTTCCCCGATGCCACCGCCCGCAGATCCCCCACCAGCCGGACATCCGACACCGCCACGACCGAACACCAACCCCTAAGTGTCTGTTCCTAAACCTTTCGGGCGAGGCGTTTGCTGGTGGTGCGGATCATCGCCCAGCGCACCATCGC
>NZ_JAVKPP010000031.1:0-16426 GCF_040980965.1 Kocuria sp. CPCC 205231
GGCGTCGTACTTCTTGGGCATGTCCTCATCCTTCATCGAAAGGAAGCGGCATCAAACCCGTGACGGTTCACTGGAAGAGCACGCACCATTGCGTGCTGATCGCTACCCCTACCGCGGAACCGGTGGGCCCCCCGGGATCCCGGAAGACTACGAGAAGCTAGACGTGGAGCAGGCCTGGTCCGGGCGCGGGGCTGTGGTGCTGCGCCTGCCGATGGTCTACGGCCCCCACGATGCGCAACAGCGCGAGGAGGTGGTGTTACGGCGCATCCGCGCCGGACGGACCCGGATGCCGATCGGAGCCGGCAACCTGCTGTGGTCCCGGGCCCATGTCGAGGACATCGCCACCGCTGTGCTCACCGCCCTGCACACCCCGGCGGCGGCCGGCCTGACCCTGAACCTGGGGGAACCGACCACCGTGCCGATCTGCCAGTGGTTCCAGCAAATCATCGAGGCCACCGGCGCGAACCTGGAACTGGTCCAGGTCCCCGAACCGGTGCTACCAGCAGAACTGGCACTCACCGGCGCGCCCGCCCAGCACATGCTGGCGTCCACCCACCGGGCCCAAGAGGTGCTGGGGTGGTCCCCCGGTAACCCGCAGACCCGGGTCACCCAGTCCGTGCGCTGGCACCTGGCCCACGCCCCGGCCACCGAATGGACCCAGGACGACGCCCGCACCGACAACGCAGCTCTCAACGCCGCCTAACCCATAGGCGCCAGTGCCCGGTGAAAGATTTCGAGGGAACAGCAGTCGCGGGTTAACCAGTAAATGCACACTCCCATTCACAAACCCTGTATCCCACCAACCGGAAACAGTGCCGGGCAAACCGCGGACAGCGGAGCCAATAGCGGATTCGGTCCCTCTCGCTTTACATATGGCCGGTTAGCGGCGGACCGTGCTGCGGTAGAGGTTCGTTTTCCGAGACGTCTTCTCGTATGGATGGGGAGGAAAGGAGCAGGGCCCGTCCCGAGATCCGGGACGGGCCCTGGCGGGCGGAGAGGGTCAGGAGCGCTGTTTGAGGGCGTCCCGGATCTCGGTGAGGAGTTGCACCTGGGGGTCGGCCTCCTCGTCGGCGGGGGCGATGCCCAGGCGGCGGTTGCGGGCCTCGATCATCTTGTTCATGGGCAACACGATCGCGAAGTACACGGCGGCGGCCACGAGCAGGAAGTTGACCAGGGCGGTGAGCAGCACCCCGAACCGGATGTCGTTGCCGTTGAGTGTGATCATCGCGAACGAGTCGAAGTTGGGTGAGCCCACCAGTGCCGAGATGGCGGGCATGAGCACGGACTCGACGAGGGCGTTGACGACCTGGGCGAAGGCGGCACCGATGATCACGGCGACGGCGAGGTCCAGGACGTTGCCCTTAATGATGAATTCTTTGAATCCTCTAAGCATGCGCCCAGACTATCGGCGCTGAGCCCACCGAGAACCCCGCCGCCCTAACCTATTGAGACCGTATCGATGTCCTTTTAGACGCTGCTAGCGGCACATCGGTCCGAATGCTCAGCGCCGCCTGCCCCTGGGTGCCTTGTGCCCACCGCCTGGGGGCGGGCAGTGCTGGAGTCGTGTGGGAACGACCCGTTGTGGAGGCCCGCAAGGGGCAGGGGGCTGGTCGGTCGAGTGCTCGGTGGCGGCCGCCTCGAGGGGTGCGCACGAGTGGGCCGGTCGGACACCTGGGCGCCGCATCCCGTGCCGGGAAGGGAAACCGGCTCCTCGAACTGAAGGTCGACGTCACGACGCGGGCCTCGGGCCCCACATGGGGTCCGAGGCCCGCGACAACACGTGCGGATCAGTTCTGCTGATCCTCAGGGTTCTGCTCGCCGACCAGACCTCCGGCGTGTTCCTGGGCCTGGTCCACCTGGTCCTGGAACTTGTTGCCGGTGTGCTCATCGACCATGTCGCCGCCGCCCTGGATGCCCTGCTCCACCTTGTCCGGGTTCTCGCTGGCGAAATTCTTGGCCTTGTCCGCAAAGCCTCCGAGATCCACCATGGTGACTCCTTCCTCGATCGGTCAGGGCGAAATCGTCTCCGCCCGGGAACTCGTCCAGCCTGGAACAAGGCCCCGACCCGAGTCAATCGATAGTGAACAGACACGGCGACCTGTTTTGCGCGCGCGAAGGGCCCCGGGGCGCGAAAGTTGCCAGACAATGGGAACTGTCGCGCGACAGTCCGACAAGCGGTGGGGGGCCGGTCAGCGCGACTCCGGACTCCTGCCGTGAATCATCACCGGGCTGTTGTGCCGGCCTCCGACAGGAACCGGGCGAAGCCAGCAGACCCGATCGTGATCGGCACGAACGGCTGGGCTTCCACGAGGGCTGGGGCACCGTCACCAGACTGCCGCCCGAGCTCGTCGAGCCACGGACCTAGACCCACGCCCACCGAAGGGAGAAGACGATGAAGCTGACCGTCACCGAGTTCGTGAGTCTCGACGGGGTGTCCCAGGGCCCGGGATCACCCGAGGAGGACACCAGCGGTGGGTTCACCCAGGGGGGATGGCTGGTCCCCTACCTGGACGAGGCGTTCATCAACCGCGCCGCGCAGTGGTTGGGCCAGGCCGAGGCACTGCTGCTGGGCCGGCGCACCTACGACGCCTTCGCCAGGGACTGGCCGAAGATCACCGACCCGAACGATCCCTTCACCGAGCTCATGAACAGCCTGCCGAAGTACGTCGCCTCGCACACCTTGACCACCGGCCCGTGGAAGCCGACCACGGTCCTCTCCGGCGACGTTGCGGCCCAGATCGCAGAACTCAAACAGCAGCCCGGGGCCGAGCTTCAGATCCACGGAAGCGCTCGACTGGCCCAGTCTCTGCTGGCCGCAGGACTGATCGACGCACTCCGGCTCGTGGTGGCCCCGGTCGTCCTCGGCCACGGGCGCCGCCTCTTCCCCGACGGTGGCGCGCCAGCGCGCCTGCAGCTGGTCAGCAATCAGACCACCCCGGGCGGGCTCGCCCTCCAGGTCTACGAACGGACCGGGCTCCCGGCCTACGCGACCTACACGGGCGTGTCGAACCTGGCATGAGGACAACGATCACCCGCGCACCCGTCCGCAGAAGCCGTAGCCGTACCCGAGCCACGGCACGGTCGGTTCGCGGTCAGCCATCGGACTACCTCGACGCGCGACGGCACAGCGGGACCGCCGCACCGGAAGGTGTCAGGTCAACCTGTCACCTATTCGTGCGGCAGTCCCGTTCGTCGAGGTACTTGGAGGTGGTGGTCACCGAAGCGTGACCCAGCAGCTGGGCAACGACCTTCACGTCCCAGCCTTCGGTGAGCATCAGGGTGGCTGCGGTGCTACCGGACATTGCCCGCGGGAATGATGATGCAGTTGAGGTTCGGCATCTGGTTGCGGCCATACGATGACCCCGTGCTCCATGACTTCTCCTTGCGACCGTTGATGGCAGCGGAGAACGCGTTGCTGGCCGCGGCCACGCTCGGGAACCTCAACTGGTGCGGGCAGCGGTTCATAGCGGCCGATGTGCGCACGCGGTCGGAGTTCGCCCACTACACGGTCGTTGATCCCCAGCGCGGCGACTTCGGTTGGGTGGCCGAAGTCGGTAAGGGCGCCATCGGCGTTGTCTGGGCCCAATTCCTGCCCCCGGATGATCCTGGTTACGGATTCCTCGCCGAGGACACCCCGGAAGTGAGCCTGTGGGTGCGGGGCGACTGGCGTGGCCGGGGAGTGGGCAGGGCGCTCCTGCGCCGGGTGCAGGACGACGCGCGAGCTCGAGGGGTGCCCCGGCTCAGCCTGTCGGTGGAGGCCGACAACTACGCCAAGAAGCTCTATGCGGCGGAGGGCTTCGTCGACGTCCCCGGACGTGCAGCCGATGGCGTCATGGCCTGGAACCCATAACAGGCACCGGGCCAGCACCACGCAGACGGCATCCCCAGGGGAAGGCTTAGCCGATGCGGTCGGAGTCGGTGTCCGCAGGACCGGGGGGCCCAGCAATTCCAGCCTGCCGTACGCGCCGGCGGAAACCGCCTCTGGGCGGACAACCCGGCCCCGGACCGCCTCGTCAGCACGGCGGGGCGTCTCACCGGCGGAAGTGGGGACATTATGAAAGTCGATCTTTTCCTTACCGGTCGGTACGGTTGGGGTATCGCGCACGGTGCTCAGTCGGGGGGCTGGGCCACCTAGTGTGGACCGTGTCAGAGGGCGCAGCCGGGGGGCTGGCCCATTCCAGACCGGTCGAATAGCCGCCGTCCTGGCGGCAGAAGAGCTGGGGCCTTGGGCTCCGTCGTCGGGGGGCGACGCTTCTGCCGTCGGGCTGGCGGCCCCTTACGGCACTCATGACCGTCCCTCCGTCCCTGTGGCAGCACATCGTCCATTCGCAGGTAGCTGCCCCGGTTGAGGAGGCCCGCATGAACGATGCCCACCCTGCCGCAGCGCACGCCGACTGGGCGGTCCCCGTGGCCGATCCGCTGTCGCGGGCGGCGGCCTTTGCCGCCCTGCGCCCGGCCCTGGAGGCTCTGATCCACCAGGCGGGCGCCGACTCCCGGCTGAGCGTGGAGGCCCGTCGGGTGCTGCGCGCGGTGGCCCGCACCCGCCCCGAGCACACCCTGGCTTTGGCTGAGCTCGCAGCCCGCGCCAGCACGGCCAAGGCCCAGGTTCGCCTCGCGTTGACCGAGTTGGACGCCCACGGCTATCTCGCCCAGCTGGCACACATCGCCCCGCATCTGAGCGCAGCACTGCCCCCACATACTCGCTGCACCCCGGCAACGGACCCTAAGGTCGAACCCGTCGACGGAGACACCTCCTGAACCTCCTCGTCCATAGTCCGGCCTCCGTGCAACGACCTCACGCCGAACCCGGCGGGTCTGATGCACTGTGGGTTGCTTTCCGGGCCGTGGAGTGCTGGCTAGTGACGGAGGTTGTAGAGCGTGATCGAGGCCAGCATCGTCAACCCGGCCAGCACTGCGGCTGCGGGCCCTGCCGTGGGAGTGACGAAAAGACCCACCGCCGCGGCGATGGCCGCGGGACGCAGGGGCTCTGCCTCGAGGGTGCCGAAGGCCGTGGTGGCGAGTGGGATCAGCACCAGCGTCGCCACCACACTCGTCACGTAAATCGTCAGGGCATGCCGGCGCGGCCGTGCTACGGCGGGGTCGTGCCGGTGCAGCAGTGTCGCGGCCAACCATCCGAGCGCGAGCACGCCCCAGGCAACCAGGGTCAGTCCGGGCCGCGGTGGGACCAGTGCGGAGGCGTTGGCCAGCACGAAGGTGCTGCCCCCGGCCGCGCCCACAGCCGAGCCCACCAACAGCGGCAGGACGGCGGCGAAGTCCCGGGGCGGCTTCCGCTGCTGATGGGCTGGAGGAGTCGATTCGGGACGTGAGGTGTTCACAGCGTCCACGCTCCTCCTGGAAGCTGCAGGACTCCCCGCGCGCCACGCCGAACGGGCGCCAGCGACACGTCAGCGGGGAAAGCTCTGCGCGCACTGGTGGTGTCTGTGAGATGCACCCCCATTGGAGAAGGTCTGGGGGAAGAAGCCATGTTGCTGATGCGGGTCGGGGTCCGTGAAAGCGGGACGCGGGGCCGGGGCCGAATGCTGTGGGAGTACGGTGGAATTCGAACGACGCGATCCGGTGACCAGGTGGGCGCCCCGTACCTGGTGCCGTTTCCCCTACCTGGCCTGAAGGGAACAGCATGAGCACCTCCTCGCACGCCGAGGGCCTGCAGGGGTCGCCGGCGCGGATGTCCCCGGATGCTAGCCCGGTGTCTTCTCGGCGGCGGATCCCGTTGCGGTCGACCTGCGCGCAGCCCCACTCCTGCCCGGCGCCGGTGCGGATGCAGGTGCTGTCCCGGACACCGATGTTCGCCGGGCTGGTCGAGGAGCAGCTGGCGGACATCGACCGAAGGATGACCTCCCTGTCCTGGGCTGAGGGGGACGCGCTCCATGTCGAAGGAGCGCCTGCCGAACACCTTTACCTCGTGGCCGCGGGACGGGCCAAGGCTTACCGGACCGCACCGAATGGGCAAGAGGTCGTGGTGGAGCTGCTAGGGCCGGGAGACCTGTTCGGCGGGCTACGCACCCTCGGCCAGGAAGCCTACGCCGAGACAGTCGAGGCTTTGACCACCGTGTGCGCCCTGCGGGTTGGCGATGACGCGTTCCGTCAGATCCTCGGCGAGCACCCGGTGGTGGGGCTGCGGGTGCTTGAGGACACCGCCGCGCTGCTCGCCCAGGCCCGTTCCGACGTTACCCGGCAGTCCACGGCCACCGTGGCCGAGCGACTGGCGGCGGTCCTGCTGCGCCTGGCGGAGAAGTTCGGGGAGCCCGCTCGCGAGGGCGGGACGCTGATCGAGCTGCCGCTGTCGCGGGCGGACCTGGCCGGGATGACCGGGTCGACCCCGGAGTCCGTCTCCCGGGTGATGAGCCGGTGGCGCAAGGACGGTGTCATCAACGCCGGCCGCCGCTGGACCGCTGTGCGCGACCCGCGCCGGCTGACGGAGATCGCCGGAACGGAGGCCTGGTCCTCCGAGCTTCGCGGTTGATTGACGCCCGTCATGGTTCGAGGACCCGGCCCTGCGTAGGTTGGAGACACACCCGATGAGGTGAGTACTCCACAACAGGGAGAGGAACCCCGACCATGACCACCACCACAGCCACCACCACTCACACGGTCCTGCGTGCCGAGGGCTTCTCCTGCCCGTCGTGTGTGGCCAAGATCGAGAAGCGCGTCGGGCGTCTCAAGGGCGTTTCGGCGGTGAAGGTCCACTTCGCCTCGGCCCGCATCGAGGTCGACCACGACCCTGCCCACGTGAGTGTGGAGGAGATCGTCGCCGCTGTTGCCAAGGCCGGCTACACCGCCCGCCCTGCCGTCTTCTGAGCTGGTCCATCACCACGGCCCGCGCCGCTGCCGCGACCTTCCCAGGAGGCCCGGCAGCGGCGCTTTCGCTGTGTCCGCATCACTGAGTCGTGGCGGGTCTTCTCAGCGGTTCGCGGTTGATTGACCCCCGTCATGTTCTGGTCTGTGGGTTCTGCGTAGCGTCGTGAACAAGCCCCCCATCGGGGGTGTAGGAGTCCTCGGAAAGGACGGACACCATGAACAGGGTGCAGAGCTGGATGTACGGCCGGTGGGCGATCCCCGCGGTTGCGGGGGCGCTGATCCTCGCCTCGTTCGCGGCCTCCAATGTCGTCGGCTCGGTCCGGTGGGCGGATGTGCTGATGATCGCTGCGGCCGTGGTTGCCGGCTACAACATCGTGGTCAAGGCTGCCCGGGCGCTGGTCGCTCGTACGGTCGGGATCGACCTGCTGGTGGCGGTCGCCGCCATCGGGGCGGTCATCATCGGCAACTACTGGGAGGCCGCCGCGGTGACCTTCCTCTTCGCGGTCGGCCACGCCCTGGAGTCGGCCACCCTCAACAAGACCCGCTCGGCGCTGGCCGAGCTCGTCGCGGTCGCCCCGGACACCGCCGTGGTCCTGCGTGACGGGGAGCAGGTCGAGGTTCCGGCCGCGGACGTGGCGATGGGCGAGGTGGTGCTGGTCAAGAACGGCGCCAAGGTTCCCGTCGACGGCCAAGTCGTGGCCGGCACCGGTGCCGTGGACGAGGCTTCCATCACCGGTGAGTCCATCCCGGTGGAGAAGGCCAAGAGCGACCAGGTCTTCGCCGGGACCGTCTCCCGCGGCGGGTTTCTTCAGGTGCTGGCCACCGGCATCGGCGCCGACACCACGCTGGCCCGCATCATCCACCGGGTGGAGGAGGCCCAGGACGCCAAGGCGGCCACCCAGGCATTCATCGACCGCTTCTCCACCTGGTACACCCCCGCAATCATGGTCCTGGCACTGGTCGGTGGCTTGATCACCGGGGACGTGGTGCTCGCCCTGACCCTGCTGGTCATCGGCTGTCCCGGAGCCCTGGTGATCTCCATCCCGGTCGCCATCGTGGCCGGCATCGGCCGTGCGGCCCGCAATGGCATCCTGATCAAAGGTGGGGAGTTCCTGGAGACCTCCGCGAGGATCACCGCCGTCGCCGTGGACAAGACCGGCACGCTCACCGAGGGCCGCCCGCAGCTGACCGACGTGGTCGTCTTGGACCCGGCGCTGGACCGCGCGGACGTGCTGGGCTGGGCCGCGGCCGCGGAGGCCGGCTCCGAGCACCCCCTGGCCCGCCCGATCCTCGACGCCGCTGCGGCCGAGGGCGTGGGCGCCTCCGTGGTCCCCGAGGCGGTCGACCCAGTCCCGGGCAAGGGCATCGTGTCGACCACTGACGGGGTGCGGGTGCTGATCGGCAACGCCGCGTTGCTGGAGCAGTACGGCATCACCGACCCGAAGGCTGCAGCTGCGGCCCAGAAGCTCGCCGCGGCTGGGCGGACACCCATGATCGTGGCCGTCGACAATGCCGTGATCGGTGTCATCGCCGTGGCCGACCAGGTGAGGGCCGACGCGGCCGAGATGGTGTCCCGGCTCCACGAGGCCGGGGTGGAGAAGGTCGTCATGCTCACCGGTGACGCCCCGTTGGTGGCTCAGGCCATCGGGAAGGTCACCGGGGTGGACGAGATCCGCGCCGGGTTGCTGCCCGAGGACAAGCTCGAGGCGGTCGCGGCGCTGCAGCGGGAGGGCCACTTGGTGGTGATGGTCGGCGATGGCGTCAATGACGCCCCCGCCCTGGCCACCGCGGACATCGGCGCGGCCATGGGCGCGGCCGGCTCGGCTGTGGCCGTGGAGACCGCCGACATCGCGCTGATGGGCGACAACCTGCTGAAGCTGCCCGAAGCGATCGGGCTGGCCAAGCGCACCGTGGCCGTGATGCATCAGAACATCACCGTCGCCCTGATCACCGTGGTGCTGTTGTTGGCCGGGGTCTTCGCCGGCGGGGTCACGATGTCGATCGGGATGCTCGTCCACGAGGCTTCTGTGCTCGTCGTGATCGCCAACGCCATGCGGTTGCTGCGCCGCGCCCAGGACACCACCCCCGCGACGGGCACCACACCGGCCGCCCCGGCCACAGACCGGGTGACATCCCGGTCCTAGGACACCACCGTGGCGGGCGGCCCCACACCAGGACCGCCCGCCACGGGGTGGAACGCACCACCAGTCCTGCCCGGCCCCGGGCGGAGAGACCACCATCACTGCAGGAGGAGCATCATGAGCGCGCAAGAGCACTTCATCATCGAGGGCAACATTGAGCACTTCACCATCGCCGACATCGCTGGCAGCAACCCCGACTTCCGCCAGGTGCTGTGGACCGGCCAACACGCTCAGATCGTTGTCATGACCATCCCTACCGGTGGTGAGATCGGCGAGGAGGTCCACGAGCACACCGATCAGATCCTCACCTTCGTCGCCGGCACCGGGGAAGCCGACCTGAACGGGCACACGCATCCGATCGAGGCCGGTGACCAGTGCGCGGTCCCGGCCGGGGCCCGGCACAACTTCCGCAACACCGGGGATGAGCCCCTGGTGCTCTACACCGTCTACAGCCCGCCCGAGCACGCCGCCGAGGCCGCCTACGCCACCAAGGAGGAGGCGGACGCGGCCGAGGCCACCGGCCGGGACGAACCCCCGACCGGTTGAGCCCGCACTCATCCACACCCTCTAGAGAAGAAACGAGGAAGACGATGTCCACGGTCTACGTGTTCACCGATTTCGGCGGTCCTGAGACCCAACAGCTCCTCGATCGGCCCGCCCCGCAGCCTGGCCCGGGCGAGCTGGCCGTGGAGGTTCGGGCCGCCGGGGTGAATCCTGTCGACTGGAAGATCCGCTCCGGGGTACTGGGGCGGGACCGGGAGTTGCCGGCCCCGATGGGCCGGGAGGTCTCCGGCGTCGTGACCGATCTCGGGGAAGGCGTAAAGGGTTTCGCGGTCGGCGACGAGATCCTCGGCCCCGTCGCTCCGGGTCACGGCGGGTTCGCCGAGCACACCCTCGTGCGGGCGGCCGAGGCGGTCGCCAAGCCCGGGGAGATCTCCTTCGCCGACGCCGCCACCATCCCGGTGGCTGCGGCCACCGCCTATGACGCCACCCACCAGTTCGAACTCGAACCCGGCCAGAGATTGCTGATTCTTGGCGCCGGCGGCGGGGTGGGACTGATGGCCGCCCAAATTGGGCGCGTCCACCAGTTCACCGTCATCGGCGTCGCCAGCCAGTCCAAGCGCAAGATCGTCGAATGCACCGGGGCGACCTTCGTCCCCTCCGGGGAAGGAGCTGCTGACCGCGTCCGCGAGGTCGCCCCCGAGGGGGTGGACCTTATCGTCGACCTCGTCGGGGGTGAGGCCCTGGGCGAGGTCGCCGGCCTGGTTACCGATCCGGCCAGGATCATCTCGGCGGCCGACGCCACGACCGCCACAGAACTGGGCGGGGCGGCACTGGAACGCACCGAGGAGCGATGGAAAAGATCACCGAGGTCATCGAATATGGACTCGTCGATCCCCACGTCACCGCCTGCTATCCCCTGGCAGAAGCAGGACGGGCGATCGCCGAGGTCGAGGCCGGTCACGCCACCGGCAAGATCGTCATCGAACCCACCCCCGTGTGCTGATCATGGGCACGCCCGGAGCCTCATGCGGTGAGAACAAGGGCGCCGGTGTGGCGGCCCCAGCCCATTGACGGGGGCCGTCACACCGGCACCTGTCGACTCATCTTGAGGCGGGGCGCGAGAGAGCGGATCCAGCCCACAGAAGGAACATCCCATGTGCCAGAGGACCAGTCCGACCACGAGCCCCCGCATCGCCACGGCGACGCGCACCAGCGTCGAAACCGTCCAGCTCCAGCAGCTGATCAAGAACGCGGAAACAGCCGCCGCCCAGTACGAACGGAACGAAGCGAAGATCGAGCAGTGGGGACTCGATTCCTTCCCCGCCTCCGACCCGCCCCAGAACTACTAAACCCCAGGGGTTGGCTGCTCGGGCGTCCCGACAAGCGACGCGTGCTCGGCCCCGGCCGGGGAGAGGCTGATTCCTCCACCCCGACACGGGGTCGGTGTTCCCGCCGGAGCGGTGGGTGTCACCGCAGGCGCAGCGGAGCGGTGGCGAACCCACCCACGGGCGGCAACTCGCGTTCCCGGGGCCGGTCCGGATCGGGCTCGATCACGGCCGTCGCCGCCAGGGCGGCGCGGGTCAGTACTCGCAGCTCGAGGGTCGCCAGCGGCCTGCCAGGGCACACGTGCTTGCCGATCCCGTACACCAGGTTGTACGGGGCGTTGCCGACCGGGTCGAACGCGTCCGGGTCAGCGAAGATCCGCGGGTCGCGGTTGGCGGCGGTCCAGTTCAGGAGCACCCGGTCGCCGGCGGCCAGCTCTCGACCACCGACTGTGACGGGTTCCGTCGTGATGCGGCGGTTGGCGACGAACGGGTCATCGATCCGCAGGATCTCATCGAGGATCGCGTCGAACTCCCGGTCGGACACCCCCGAGCGCAGCCGGGCCTGCAACTCGGGTTGATCGGCCAGATAAGTCAGTACCACGCCGGTGCACAACGCCATCGACCCCAAGTCACCGCCGGTCCAGTTGCGCAGGATCGAGACGATCTCATCGTCGCTGAGCTCCCGCCCATCAACCTGGGCACGCACAAGCTCAGTGGTCACGTCATCGGGCGCACCGTCGCCGGCCTCGCGGCGGACGTCGGTCAAGGATCGGATGATGGCGTCGAAGCGCTGGGCGACCTCAGTGGTGCGGGAACGGTCCCGGGAGCGGGTGGCGGCATGGTTGTCCTGCATCCACTGCAGCAGATCCTCCTCCAGGCCTGCAGGCCACCCCAGCCAGGCCGTCTGTGCGCGCACGGCGAAGCGGGAGCCGACCGCCACGGCGTCGATCGGGCCGGGGACCTCGAGCTGGCCCACCAGGTCGGTGGCGACCCGCTGCACCACCGGCTCCAGGGCGCTCATCCGCTCAGGGGTGAAGAACCGCTCCACGAGGGCGCGGAAGGCCGTGTGGGTAGGGCCGTCAAGACCGTTGGGCACCTGGAGGTAGCGGGAGACTGCGTTGGAGAAGCTCTCGTGGTCCAGCGCGGCGGCAGTGACGTCAGCGTGGGTGAACAACGTCCAAGCACCACTGGCATCGCGGGCCACGGGACAGCGTGAGCGCAGCTTGTCGTAGGCGGCCACAGGATCGCGACGGACCTGCGGGCCCCGCGGGTTCCAATCGGACCGGACGGGATCCGTGGCCGGTCCCGGTGCCGTGGCGGGTCCGGCCAGCGGGGGTGCGTGGGGGATGGCGTCATCGGCCGAGGGATGGCCTGTCATGTGTGTCCTGTCGTGGGTGGCCGTCAGCGCGGTGCGCGGGGACCTCCGCGCCGGCGGTGGGGGCAGTTGGTGGTGGTGTTCAGGGGTGGGTTCGTTCGTCGACTTTCCCGCCGTTGCGTACGGTGAGGGCGAGCAGCAGGGACAGGATCGCGAAGCCGGCCAGCAGGGTCAGGCCCACGAAGTAGCTGTTGTGCTCGGCGTTGTAGGTGGCGCCCATGACCAGCGGCGGGAAGTATCCGCCCAGGCCGCCGGCGGCGGCGATGATGCCGCCGATGGTGCCGACGTCCTTGGCCGGGGCGGCTCGGCCGACCCAGCCGAAGACACCGCCGGTGCCCAGGCCGAGGAAGAGTGCCATGAGCAGGAAGGTGGGGCCGTAGACGCGTTCCTGACCGGGTTGGAAGGCTACGACCATGGCGAGCACGGCGGTGCCGGACAGAGCGGTCAGGGTCACCGTCTTCGGCCCGATCTTGTCGGCCAGGATCCCGCCGATGGGTCGGGCGATGACGGCGGCCAGGGCGAAGCCGGCGGTGCGGGTGCCGGCGGCGGTGGCGTCGAAGTCGTAGACGTTGTCGAGGTAGGTCGGCAGGTAGTTGGAGAACGCGACGAACGCCCCGAAGACGACCCCGTAGAGGAAGCACAGTTGCCAGGTGACTTTCAGCGTGAACGCGTGTTTGATCTTCGGTAGGACCGGCTCGGGGGCCTTGGCCCCGTGCACGGGAGAGTCCCGTAGCAGCGCCCAGCACAGCACAGCCATGACTCCCACGATCACCGCGATCAGGACGTGGGCGCCCAGGTATCCGATCCCGGTCACCAGGCGGGGGGTGAGGAACGCGGAGACGGCGGTGCCGACCATACCGGCGCCGAAGACCCCGGTGGCGAAGCCCTTGCGGTGGGATTCGTACCACCCCGAGCAGAACGGGACGCCCACGGCGAAGACGGTACCGGCGATGCCGAGGAAGAACGCCACGGCCACGAGCAGTCCGAAGCTGCCCAGCTGCCCGACGAGCCCGGTGACGAGCACCAGGGGAGCGGTGATGCCCAGGATGACGGTGAACATCACCCGCCCGCCGTAGCGGTCGGTCAACGCGCCAACGGGCACCCGGCAGACGGCGCCGACGAGGATCGGCATGGCCACCAGCACCGAGGTCTGGGTGGCGTCGAGGTCCATCTGCTGGGCATAGCGCTTGGCCAGCGGCCCCACGATCGTCCAGGCCCAGAAGCCGACTGCGGACGCCAGGGTGGCCAGGAGCAGGTTGCGCAGCTGCCCGGCCTTGAGGTCAGGGGCAGTGGTGCCGGAAGAGGTCGCGGGGGAGGTGGATGACATGGCTGTCCTCGTGCGTTCGGTGGGCAGGGCGAGACGTCAGTGGCGACCGGCGCGGTTGCGGCCCGTGGGTGCTTTCGTGGTGCCACGGGCCCGGTCCCGGGTGCCCACGGGCTCCCAACCCCGGCGCACCGGGGCCAGGTTCGTTCCGGAGGCGCGGTCACGGGAGCGGTAGACGATGTAGGGGCGGAACAGGTAGTGCACCGGTGCGGTGAAGGCGTGCACCAGGCGGGTGAAGGGCCACAGCGCGAAGAGCGCCATCGCCCACAGGGCGTGCACCTTGAAGCCGGGGCCGGCCGCGGCCATGGCGGCGACGTCGGGTTGGAAGATCCAGATGGAGCGGAACCACGGGGAGACGGTCTGGCGGTAGTCGACCACGGTGGTGTCGAACAGGGACAGCACCGTGGTGCCCAGGCCCGTGAGCAGCGCGCCGACGAGCATGACGTACATGAGCTTGTCGTTCTTGGTGGTGGCCATGAACACCGGCCCGGTGGTGCGCCGGCGCCAGATGAGCAGCACGATCCCGACCAGGGTGCCCACCCCGGCGATCGTGCCGATGCCCAGGGCCATGATGTGGTACAGGTGCTCGTTGATCCCGACGGCGTCGGTCCAGGTGCGGGGGATCACCAGCCCCATGACGTGCCCGGCCAGCACTGCGAGGATGCCGAAGTGGAACAGCGGGGAGGCGATGCGCAGGATGCGGGACTCGTAGAGCTGGGAGGAGCGGGTGGTCCAACCGAACTGGTCGTACTTGTAGCGCCAGATCGAGCCGCCGATGATCAGCGCCAGCACGACGTAGGGCAGGGCACCCCACAACAGGACGTCCCCCACCCCGATCTCGACGGTCTCGGGAGGCGGAGCGGTGGGGATCATGGGCTGTTCCTTTCGGTGACGGGCAGCAGCCGGGGGTCGTAGGGGTCCAGGCCCACGGATTCGGTGGGCGGGCCGTAGCCGGCCATCCGCATCACCGCGGCGCGGTCCTCCGGGGAGACCCCGGGCAGGGTGGAGCACACCAGGGCGAGGGCGCCGCGGTGCGGCAGGCCGTCGTCGCGCAGGGACAGCCGCAGCAGCTCCAGGGACGGGCGGTAGCGCTGCAGCAGTTCGTAGCCGTCCTCGGGGGAGACCTTCGCGGTGAACTCCAGCACCAGTGGCAGGTAGTCCGGCAGCTCGGACTCGTCCAGCTGCGCCCCGTGGGAGCGGTAGATCTCTTTGAAGGCCGCCAGTGCCTCCCCACGGCGTCGGGTGTCCCCGTCGGTCCAGTAGGTCAGGTGCAGGCTGTGCCGCCGGGACAGGTCAAACTCCTGGACGTAGTCGGCCTGCACCTCATCCAAGGGGCGAGCCGTGAACCACTCGAACAGCTCCTCGACCTCCTCCACGGGGGCCTCTACCTCTGTGAGCGCCCCGTGCAGCAGCGGGAGCACCTCGAGCATCGCCGGGGCCGGGTAGCCCAGCAGCACTGCGGCGGCCTGCCGGGTCACCGCGCTGCGCCGGGGGTCCGGGTCGGCGTAGGCGCCCGGGTCGAGGGTGCCCGGCCCGGCCTTGCCGAGCAGCTTCTCCAGCAGCCCCATCAGCGCGCCCCGTTCCCGTCCTGGGGCGGGAACAGGCCCTGGGGCTTGCCCCGCCCGTCCCAGTTGAGCAGGTTGACCCGCCCTCCCAGTTCCTCGTTTCCGGTGGGGTCGGTCCCGCGCTGCCGTGCCTGCAGGGCCGCGAAGTTCTCGGCCGCGACTGGCATCGGCGTTCCGGAGGCTTCGCCGAACACCCCGGTCTGGCCCATGCCGGGCCCACCGTCCACGTCGAGGGAGCAGCCGATCTCCTCGAGGTTGTGCGCGTCCTCCAGGTGCGCGGAGGGGATGACGTAGCGTTCCTCGTACTTGGCGATCGCCATGAGCCGGTACATTTTCTGGATCTCGGTCCCGGTCATCCCGACGGCTTCGGCGATCGCCTCGTCCGCTTCCTCGCCCAGGGCGATGTCGCGCATGTAGGAGCGCATGGCTGCCAGTTTGTTGAGCACCTCCCGGATCTTCTCGGTGTCCCCGGCGGTGAACAGCTCGGCCAGGTACTCGACCGGGATGCGCAGGGAGTCGATCGCCCCGAAGAGGTTGGCGGCGTCCTCGCCGTCGTGGCCCTGGTCCTTGAGCAGGTCCACGACCGGCGACAGTGGCGGGACGTACCAGACCATGGGCATCGTGCGGTACTCGGGGTGCAGGGGCAGGGCCACCCGCAGCTCTTTGGCCAGGGTGTAGACCGGGGACTTCCGCGCCGCGTCCAGCCAGTCCTCGGGGATGCCCTCGGCCCGGGCGGCGGCGATCACTGTCGGGTCGTGCGGGTCGAGCATCAGGTCCAGTTGCGCCTCGTAGAGGTCTTGTTCGTCCGGTGTCGCGGCGGCTTCGGTGACCCGGTCGGCGTCGTAGAGGAAGATGCCGATGTAGCGCAGCCGGCCCACGCAGGTCTCGGCGCACACCGTGGGGATCCCGACCTCGATGCGGGGGTAGCAGAAGGTGCACTTCTCGGCCTTGCCGGACTTGTGGTTGTAGTACATCTTCTTGTACGGGCAGCCGGTGACGCACTGGCGCCAGCCGCGGCACTTGTCCTGGTCGACCAGTACGATGCCGTCCTCGGTGCGCTTGTAGATCGCCCCCGAGGGGCAGGAGGCCATGCAGGAGGGGTTCAGGCAGTGCTCGCAGATCCGGGGGAGGTAGAAGGCGAAGGTCTGCTCGAACTCGAACTTGATCTTCTCCTCCGACTCCTTCCGGACCTTCTCCACGATCGGGTCCAGGTGGCCCATCTCCGGGGCGCCGCCGAGGTTGTCGTCCCAGTTGGCCGACCAGGAGATCTTCATGTCCTCGCCGGTGATCAGGGACTTCGGTCGGGCGACGGGGAAGTCGGTGCCGGCGGGGGCGTTGGTGAGGGTCTCGTAGTCGTAGGTCCACGGCTCGTA
>NZ_JAVKPP010000032.1:0-13514 GCF_040980965.1 Kocuria sp. CPCC 205231
CACGCCCGCCAGGCCCGCACCGACCGTGCGGGGCAGCTGCGGGCCCAAGCAGTGCGGTTGCGGGCGGCAGGGGCGACCTACCGGGCCATCGCTGAGGCCGTGGGGCGTACCGCCCGCACCGTGATGGCCTGGCTGAAGAACGCGCCCATCTACGACACCATGGGGGAGGGTGAAGTTCTCCAAGCAACAGGTATTGGTTCCGGGCCCCCGGTGTGCCCCGCCCCCTCCCCTAGCCTGGAAGTGCCCCCCGGACCTGCCGATGAAGAGGACGCCCCCGTGACGAGCGAACCCGCCTACCAGTGGCCCGAAGGCGTCCTGCCTGGAGAACCAGACCCCGACTTCCGGGATCGGCTCCTCCCTGAGCACCGCGGCCTCACCCTCTGGGTGCCCCTGGACTATCTGGAGGATCATCCCACTGGCTCCGGGTACTGGTCTTTCACGACCGCCTCCGACTACTGGGAGACAGTCAAGGACGGACCGTTCCACGGCGCTGCGCTGGGTGGGCGAGAACTGCACGTTACTGAAGTGGGGGCCCTTATCGGAGAACTCCACGGATTGCGCTTCCCACACCTGACCGCGGTCTCCTATGAGGTCACTCGAGTTGCCCGCGACTCCCGGTGGTCAGCACGGTTCCCCGGTTACATCGTCCACTGACGCGTCGCGTCCAAGGTCAGTGTCACAGTGCTCTCAGGGACTTCGCTGTCCTCGGGCCTGTCCGAGCGCTAGCTGGTTCGGTCAGGAACGCGGCCGACGGCGGTGAGGTGCGGGAGTGAGGATCACCGCGAACATCTCCTGTAAGGCAGCGAGGTCATGGTCTTCGGCTGCGGTCCGTGACGCAGCGTCGTTGACCGCCCCGGTGATCTGGGTCCAGTCCAACCACCAGCCGGCGGCTACCGCCAGACGATCGAAGAAGAAGCGCTGGGTGCGCCCGTTGCCCTCCCTGAACGGATGCAGATAGTTGACTTGGTCGTAGTGATAGGCCAACCGTTCGATGAACCGGTCACGATTCAGGTGCTGCAGGTAGCGGTCCTGGCGGAGCTGATCGAAGACGAAACCGGCCGAGCGGGGGATCATCGACACCGGCAGGAACGGCTGCGCCCCCGGGACCGTCTTGCGCAGATCCACGGTGCGCAGCTGCCCCGCCCAGGGATAGACGTCCTGGAACAGGTGACGGTGAATGGCTTGCAGCTCAACCAGATCTCGGGTGGGCGCCGGTGGATGGCGCCACAGCTGCAGGGTGCGGACCGCCACCAGGTCGGCTTCCGCGGCGGCGAGCTCTACGGGGGTGCGCGCGCCGATCAGGTTGGTCAGAATCCCGGTGCGCGGGTCCAGATACGGGTCACGGTGCGGGCCGGGGGCCTCACTCAAGGCCGTAGCGGGCGCGCGTGCGCCGAACCAGCTCCTCGACCTCGAGCCCACCTTCGGCGAAACGATCCATCTCAGCACGGGTCGCTGTGGTGACGTGAAGTCCTTCCATGGCCGCACTGTGCACCACGGAAGCTACCTGCTGTGCCCGGTCCACCTCGAGAGCCGGCGGCAGAATGTGCTGCTGTGCCATGGAACCTCCCCGGTGGTGTGTTGGGCCGTGCTATGCGCTCTAGTCTACCAAGCGCCCCTGACCAGCACCTGGCGTCATACGCACGGGGACGCCAGCCTCGGTTGCGAACCGCACTCTCTGGCGCAGCATCCCTGTCCACGACGACACCCCAGAAGCATGACCCGTATAATTAATGGTAGATAGCTAGCTAGGGAGCATGCTAGATAACTAGTTAGTAAGCTAGATAACAACCTAGCTAACTAGGTAGGTGGCTTGATGGCCCGCAAGCTTGATAGCTTGAAAGCATGCAAACCCTCATGGTGTACAGCGAATCCGGTGGAGTCACTAAGACCACCACCGCCGTCTCCCTAGCAATGGTCGCCGCCGCCGAGGGACGTCGAGTCGTCCTCGTTGACCTTGACCCCCGCGCGGCCTCCACCAAGTGGTTTGGGGTGGAGCCCTCGGCTGAAGGAATGCACGTTGGGGCAATCCTGGGCGATGAGAACCCCGAAGGCTGGGCCGAAGACCTCGCGGTGCCCAGCGGGTGGCACCCCAACCTCCGGGTGATTCCCTCAGCCCGCAACGTCTCCAACCGGGAAGCCGACCGGGCCGATCACGCAGAGCTGCGGCTGAAGATCTCCCTGACCGGCCTTCAGGCGGATGTGGTGGTCATCGACTGCCCGAACCGGCAGGGCGGCCCGCTGACGCTGTCGGCGCTTAACGCGGCGGACACCGTGGTCTACGCCGCCACCGCCACCAGCGATGGCATCGACGGGGTGGACGGGGCCCGGCGCACGGTGGCCCAGTTCCGCCGGCACCGCCAGCAGCTGGGCGCCCCGGACACCCTGAACGAGGCCGGCATCGTCGTCGGTGGGGTGAAGGAAACAATCATGAGCCGGGCGGCGGTGGCCAGCCTCGAGGAGCTGCGCGCCACCGGGTTGTTCCTGGAGCCGTTGATCCCGGACCGGGCCATCGTCCAGGAGGTACGGATATCGGGGGAGTGGTACGGCCAATACCGCAAGGGCTCCCGGGTCCTGGATGCCTACACGGCGATCGCGAAGAAGGTGCTGCGATGACCGAGCAGCCCGAGCGTCCCGCCTCGCTGGCCCGCCGCCGGCCGCGCCCGGCCCCGGATGAGCACATCGACCCGGTCGACTACACATCCCCACGCGCTGCCTCACCCCAGCCGGCGACACCGGTGGTGTCGTCCCCGCCGGTACAGGCGGCACCGGCAGCGGAACCTACGGCGGCCGCACCCAAGCGCGGGCGCGGCCGGCCGCGCCGGGAACCCACGATCCAGCTCGGGGTGCGGGTGGCCCAGGACGTCTCCGATCTGATCGAAGAGCTCGCCGAGCACGACGGCACCGCCCGCGCGGTGATCGAGAACGCCGTGCGCGCCTACGCCCAACAGATCAACCGATAGAACCGGCCCCCGGTAGGGGAGGGGTGCGGCTGCGGGCGGCTTTCCCATGGTCGGCGAGGAAGGAACCCGACTCACCGTTGCTGGTGGGCCGGGTTCTCTTCTTCTTTGGACAGGCGGGGGATGGGGCAGGTGGTTCCGGGGGTCGTCGAACGACGCAGGTGCCCGCGTACCTTTCGTAAGGAGCCAGGGCCGGCCCCCAGCAGGAGTTGTTGTCGGGCGCCAAAGGGACGACCAGCGCTGTCCAGACTGGACGCGGGGCGTCCTGGGGGCACCGCGGTCGGACACGGACCGTCAGTCCGTCACCGGCTCTCACCGTGCGGAGGGACCACGGTGAGAGCCCCCGGGCTCGAGCCCTGCCCCGAGACGTTCCCCGACGATGCCGCGGTCGTGGCCGCCAGCATCAGACCCCGCTGTCTCGGAGGACCCGGGGTGTCCGGGTGGGGAGTGGTGGGCCTACTGGGCGTCGTAGTAGGCATCCCTGACGGACCAGTGAATGCGGCCGCGATCCAAATACCTCAATGCCGTTGCTGTGCCCTGTTCGACAAGATGATGCTGGCCCCGGGTCGTGCATAGGTCACATTCGTGGACCAAGTTGAGTGCAGGTGATCAGCCAAAAACCGGATGCATACATGGCTCTTCAGCATCAGGATGCAGCCGACCCCTAGACTCCATTGGGTGGCAAGCATATTTGGCAAACGCAAACTCAAGGACCTCGCGTCTGGCATTAGCACCGAAGAGATCCAGGACAAACTGGACATCGTGCGGCGATGGCACCAGGACTACCACCATGGGTCCTTGAAGGCTGACAAGGAAACCAGTCGCGAGCAGGCTTACAACTCTGACTTCTTTATCCGCATCCTCGGGTACAAGGACAAGCCAGCCACGCCGTTCACCTTTGAGCCCAAGGCCACGACGGAGAAGAAGCAACTGCCTGACGCGGTTCTGAGCTACACCGACACGAGCGCCAACATCGCCAATATCTCTGCAGTCATCGAACTCAAGGGCGCAGCAACAGCCCTTGACCGACCGCAGAGGCGCGAAGGCAACATGAGCCCGGTCCAGCAGGGCTTCAAGTACAAAACGCAATATCGGACTTGTCCATTTGTTGTCGTTAGCAACTTCTACGAGTTCCGGCTATACAACGACAACCAGCTCGACTTCGAGACATGGACACTGGACGACCTCGTCAATCCAGATGAGGATTACTACGCCTTTAAGACGTGGTACGGCCTGCTCCGCAGTGAAAACCTCGTCTCGGCCCGCGGACCTTCCAAGACCGAGCAGCTGCTGTCCCACTTCCGCATCGAGCAGGAAGCAATCGGCAAGCAGTTCTACGCCAAGTACAAGGACGCTCGTCTCGAGCTCCTTCGCGATATCTACCGGCTCAACCCTGACCTCCGCACGGAGTTCGATGTAGCGATCCAGATGGGTCAGAAGATCGTCGACCGAGTGGTCTTCTCCTGCTTTGCTGAAGATCGTGGCCTATTGCCTGAGAACGTGATAGCAAGCGTGCAGCGTGACGCTGACAGCTCAGCGTATGCCTCACTGTGGATGATGCTGAAGTCTCTTTTCAACGCCATCGATAATGGCAGTGACAACCTCGGCATCCCCATCGGCTATAACGGTGGACTCTTCGCTCACGACCCGGTACTCGACGGACTGAAGATTTCCGACGAGACGCTCAATGGTGTCCTCGGTCTTAGCAACTACAACTTCGAGGAAGACCTCAGCGTCAACATCCTTGGCCACATCTTCGAGCAGTCGATCACAGACCTCGAAGAGATACGTTCCAAGGTCCAGAGCAAGGTGGAGGCTGACGGGCAGCCGGCCGACGCCCTCGATGAGCTGGTCAGGCGTGACAAGATCACAGGGAAGCGTAAGTCGGAGGGCGTCTATTACACCCCCGACTACATCGTGCGCTACATCGTCGACAATACCCTGGGCACCTTCTTAAAAGACAAGGAACAGGCGCTGATCGAGGAGCACGAACTCTCCAAGCGCCGCAACGAGAAGACCTATCGCGAGAGCGAAGTTCGCGCGTATAAGCAGTATCAGTACGTGCTTCAGAACGTGAAAGTAGTCGACCCAGCCTGTGGCAGTGGTGCCTTCCTGGTGTATGCCTTGGACTATCTATTACGTGAGAACGAGCGTGTAGTCGCCATTCTAGGAGAAGAGGACTTCTTCACGGTCGACTACTGGATTGACTCCATACTTCGTCAGAATTTATTCGGCGTCGATATCAACGACGAATCGGTCGAGATCACTAAGCTCAGTTTGTGGTTGAAAACGGCGACGGCCGGTAAGAAACTGACCTCTCTCGACGACAACATCAAATGTGGAAACAGTCTTGTCGCCGACAAGAGGGTCGATCAGGATAAGGGGTTCAGCTACGAACTAGCTTTTCCGGAGGTTTTCAAGGCCGGTGGGTTTGATGTAGTTTTCGGTAATCCTCCGTATGTGAGTGCGATGGAACTCTCCCGATCGATGCCTGAGGTGGAGCGTAAGTACTTGAAAAAGAATTACGAGACGTCCAAGGGATCAGTGGACCTCTACATCTACTTTTTCGAAAAGGGCATGAAGTTACTGAAGAACGGTGGTCGACTTGGATTTATTTCTCCGAACCGCTATCTTTCGGCCAGTTATGGGAAGACTCTTCGGTCATGGCTCGTCAACAACTACAGGTTTTCAACGCTGTTGGACTACTCCGACAAAACCGTTTTTGAGGACGCCAGCACCTATCCAGTCATCTCCATTCTGCGCAAGCTGCCGCCAGGCGACGGATATTCGTTGTTTGCTGGAAACATTGATGAAGAGACCAAGCGCCCGGCATTGAGGGAGTTCGACTCCAGCAGGTTGTCGATCCTTAACGAGCACATCTTAGGGTTTCTCCTTAACGACAAGATTGACATTACTGAAAAGGTGTTCCAACAAGGCGTTAGTCTATCCAAGTCCGGAGTCATCAACGCCACCTCTACAGCCGGTGAAGCGGATGACTACTCACCTTTGATCGTCGAAACCGATACACTCGGACCGAAAATGATCAACACGGGAACCATCGATCCGTACGTGTCAACGTGGGGCTACGAACCGTTGACGAACCAAGGCCAGACCTTTATGCGCCCACGTTTGGACGTCAACAACTCGATCGTGTCGGCCAACCGTCGAGCACTGTATTCGTCTCGAAAGATCATCATCTCGAAAATCGGCAAGACCTGTGAAGCGTTTTACGACGCCGAGGGGGAGTATGCCTCCATCAATACGAACTGCATCCATTCGTTCAGCCCGGAGTATCTCCCTGAATACGTGCTGTGCTGGCTCAACTCCAAGCTGTACAACTACGCGTTCGAGTGCTTGTTCGATGGGCTACGTATGAACGGTGGGTACTTGCTCTACTCCGCGCCGAACTTGAAAAACACGCCCATTAAACAGATCTCCCTGGATGAACAACAGCTGTTCGTGGAGTTGGGTCAAAAGCTCACCGAGCTTCACCGGTCTCTGATCAAAACCGATACACGGTTTAAAACCTTCGCCAGGGAAGAAGCTGGCATAGCAGCCTGGCCTCGGAAGTTCAACAGGTGGTGGGAGGTCGACTACTTCGACCTGCTCAAGGGTCTCAAAAGCAAGATGTCGGTTCAGAAGAAGGACGAGTTGCAAGAGTACTTCGATGGATATCAAACGAAAATGAAGGAAATTGTGGAAACTGTGGTATCAGTACAAGCTCGAGTTGACGCCAAGTTTTATTCCATGCACGGGCTGTCAGAAGATGAAATACAGCGTGTTGAAAAATCATTTCCGGCTTGACCAAACCGGCTTAAATTGGCACCACCACCGAACGTGAATGGTCTCGTCAAACATGCCTATAGCTTCCAGCCTGGGTTGATAATACGGTTTTCTCTAATGGGCGTGGGGGAGCGAGCTCCAGGTGCGTGGCCTAGGGGTTGCGCGGAAATCGAGGCCTTGACGCTACCTATCCTGGAAGCCTCGGACCTTTTCCACTGGCAGTGTCACACCCGAGACTGGCACTCCTCGCCCGCGCTAGGTACGAAAAGCGTGCCTAGGCTGACGAGAATTCGACGGTTCGACGGGCGGTGCCTGTGTTTAAGCAGCGCCTCGGCGGCGGCCCACCGCGCGTGGCCCTAGAGGGTCCGTTTCCGGGCGCCAAAAGGGCCACAGGGGCTTGTTCCATCTGGCCGTGAGCTGTCCCTGCCCTACTGTGCCCGGCAAGGGCAGGGACCCGTCGCTGGCTACCTGCCGTGCGGATTTCGGCTCCCGGTGACGAGGTCCCGGTGCCAGGGCCTTATCCCACGATGTTCTGCAGCGATGTTGCAAAGGTGGGCTACAAGCACAAGGCACCGCTGTCAGAGGTGACCCTGATAGGCGAGGCCCGGCCTAAGTGGACGAGGAGGTTCTACTGGGCGGCGTAGTAGGCGTCCTTGACGGACTTGTGAATGCGGCCGCGGTCAGAAACCTGGTGGCCGTTCCCCCTCGCCCAGGCTCGGATCTTCGCCGTCTCCGGGGTACCGCCAGTGGAGGAACGGATCCTGGTGGTCCGGGTGGATTTGCCCTGGGCCTGCCGGCCGGCCGCGGCGTAGGGGCGCAGGGCCTCCCGCAGCTTCTCCGCATTGGCGGCCGACAGATCGAGCTCATACTGTCCGCCGTCAAGACCGAACTGGACGGTCTCATCAGCAGGACCGCCCTCGAGGTCGTCCTCCAGAATGATTTGTACGCGCTGGGCCATCACAGCACCTTTCCCTTGATGTCGCATTTGATTTCACTGGAGTACATCATTGCTTGGAACACAGGCACCGGCCACTTCCCCGCATGCATTGGGGAAAGTTCAAGTGACAACGATCGGAGTAAGCCGCTTGGGATGATCGACCAGCCTAGGACCAAGTCTGCCAGTTCAATTCCGCAGTTGGTCAAGACGATCAACGATCACCTGCCACTCGTCAATGAGCACTGGCGGAAAATTTACAGCACTAGCACGGCCATGGAGCACATCCGAGCTACGTGTGTAGATGTATCGGGACAGGCGGACCAGACCAATCAGCTCCGACGTGGACGCCTTGCCTTGATAAGCGACCACAAGATACGCGAGGCGGTCCTTTATTTTGTCCTGCTTGTGCTCGATTTCATGATCGGGGAACGATGCAGAAAAAGCTCCTGCTGCAAGTAACTCCAACCTGCGCCGCAACTCAACGACGGCTACACGCGTCTCCGTGTCTAAGCTTATATTAGAGGTCACTAATTTGCCTTTTCTAGACGCTTGCAAGCTTTTCTTGCGGCTTTTATTTCCTCTTTCGAAACATTGGTCGCCGGCGTGTTTCCGTGAACTGCGCGATTCCAGTCGAAGAAATAGTCAGCGCAATCCCTGATTGCCAGCAAAACTGGGTTTTGCTGATCCTGTACCCCAGGGCAAAACTGCGCTGCAATCCTAAGCCGTTGGTCCGTTCGATGAGCATCATCAACTTTCTGCAAATCACATTGTACATTTCTATTCTGCCTGACTGCATTCCTAATCACGAAACCTCGCAGCGCATTATCTAGGCTTAATCGGCAGAGGGCCCGAACTGTATCTGTCACTTCAGCAGTGGACCCCGTGGCCCCGGTTGCGAAATCAAGAACATTTCTGGCATCAGTAAGAAGCTGGTCCCAAAAATGACTTGTATTCGACACTGCTACAGAACCATCTCTGCTGGACCGCTCTACGAGCCGCATATCGCAATGATCTGTCCTGGCGGCTAAATGCTCCTTTAGACGCTCATCGTGAGTAAGAACAATTACTCTTCTATTTGTGGCTAGCCTGGAAATAGATTTAGCTAGGCGGTCAATACGCAACTCGTCAAATGCATGAACGGGATCATCAAGTACCAAGAATCCAAAAGGGCCAGCATCGACGGAAGCAAGTAAGGGGGCGAGGAGGACGGCATTACGTTGACCAGCGCTTAGCATCCCGAGTTCTACCTGGTTTCCGTTTTCGTCCAGAAGTTCCATCGAAGCTTTAGTGGACAGTACGGTAAGCTTTTCCAGGTGCAGTTCGGCGTCGGAAAGTAACTCCTTAACCCGTTCGTTAGCCTTTTCCTCTAAGGTGATGCTTCGCTTTTTCCTTAGGTGAGACCGTAGATCATCGACGCGTTTCGTGGTGGCGGTCCAAAGGGGCGCCTCGGCGCCAGGCTTTTGCTCTTGTCGCCACAGGGCTACGAATTGTTCAGTTGCACGCGCACGAATGATCTTCCATTGTTTAAGTTCATCCGTCTGAGCCACGATTTCTTCCATAAAATTCTTCGTGTCATCTGCCTGAAGCCACGTAGTCAGTTCCGAAGCCGCGGTCAGCAATGAATGCTGGACCATAAAGCCCCCGGTCGAGACTGCTTGTCGGAGGCTGCTGATTAGCGCACCCCCACTACGGCACACATGATGATGTGGGTGGTCCGCAGGAATATCGCTTCCCAGGGCTATCATGTCCTCAACTAAGCCTGTAGAGGCGTCGTAAAGGGACCTGACAGCCGCGTCGACTCGGTTTCTTACCTCTCTAATCTCTCGGGCTTGAATGATCGTTTTTTCTAGAGTTGCCATCCATGCTGTCTGTGGTGTGCGACAAACCGGGCATACTTCGTCTTGTACTGCACATTCTTTTGCCTCAGTATGTAGAGTTTCGAGCGCGACAAAAAGTTCTTGGTTGTCTTCTTTCCTTTTTGTCTCGAAAATTTGAATGGATTCACGTGTCTCTTCCGCAAGGGCCGTAAGTGGCTCTAACGCATCGATTCGTATGGAACGTGCAACAATTCCTTTTTCTGAAAGATCGAATTTTGTGACCCATTCGTCGATGTCCGAGTCAATATTCGGGGCAGTAATTGCTTGCAGTGTTGCTATTTGTGTGTCTGGGCGTTTTTCGGCATCTATCTGTCCGAGGTGGCGCATTAATGCATTTTTTTCATTTTCCCACCGTGCAAATGATTCATTGGCCTTAGAACTTCTTACTGCGATTGTTTCTTGAAGAGTGGAAAAGCTGCCACCAAGAGCCAAAAGGCCTTCAAAGTAGGTGGCCAAATCCTTGCTTAGTTGGACACGGCGCTCCAGAGAAGCGTACGCAAATACTGGCTGGTGACTGGATAGGGCTTGTTTCCAGGAGTCCCCCAGCTTGACTATGCGACGTCCGCTTTCGTCCTCCAGCTCAGCGGTATGTGTGTCAACATTTCCTATTTCATCCAATGAACATTTTAGGTATAGTTTAGAATTTTCTGCGCTAAGCGTGATTTCAATACTTGCACTTGATGCGCCTCGTCCAAGGTGAATCGGATCCCAGAGAGGTGCTTTGCCCCCCGTGCCAGTGTTAGATGGAGTTTTTCCCGTAAGCGCCGACTCGATCGCGTCACTAATACTTGACTTACCGGCTCCGTTGAGGCCATGCAGGACTGTCACTCCCGGCCTTGGGTCGAATGCGAGTTCAAGCGGCTCACTATTCAAGACCCCTCGGTACCCTTGGATGGCGACTCTTTCCAAACTCCAATATTGGCGAGTAAGAATATTCTCATCATCGGAGGGTGTATCGACCAGTTCGTGTGCTACAGAAAGCAGTCGTTCCCAACTCGCTTTATCCTTGCGCGCCGCCGATTTTTTATTGGATATTTCATCGACCAAGTCGTTGAACGAGTACATGGTCATAGCTTCACTAGTCGTCTCGGAAACTACGTTTGAATTGTTCACGGTAGACCTCTTCCATCTTGATGGGGGCGTCATCGTTGGCTTCAATCGATGATTTCATTTCCGAGCCCATGATTGGTGGAGGTCCTTGGGTTGGTGTGGCGCGTCTTGTAACCCAAGGGATGCGAGACGTCTCGTCCGCGGAATTTGCGCCCGCATGTGTGGCTGTTGGAGGTTAATGGCGGCCTTCTGACGGAAATAAATGGCGGCTTCGGCACTACCGAGCCTCCACGAAACAGTCACGGGACAATGATCGAGGGCCCGTCCCGGCGCCGTCCCGAGAGTCTTCGGATGGCCTCGGTGACTTCCGGTGCTTGGCAATCGCTGTCCTCGGGCGCATCCTGAAGCCAGGTCGTCGAAGGATCTCTGGGAGGCGGATTCCCATGACGAGCCCTCGCCACCGCAGCGTCTCGCACGCCCGTGATCTGTGGGCCGATGCGTTGGGGCGGGCGACCATACGTGCGCTGCAGGGACTGGTGCTGCTGACTGCGACCGTCGTGGTGGTCTACGGGTTGATCCAGCTCAAGTTGGTCGTCATCCCACTGTTGATTGCCTTGATCCTCGCCGCGGCGCTGCACCCTGTTGTGGGGTTCCTGCGCCGGCGGGGCGTGCCCGGGGCGCTGGCCACCTGGATCACCTTCCTGGCCGCGATCGTGGTGCTGGGCGGAGTGGTCACCGGCATCGTCTTCGCCGTGCGCAGCGAATGGGACGAACTGGTGCTCTCCGCGGTGGGTGGGCTGGAACGGTTGCGTCAGTTCATCGTCGCGGGCCCGATCCCGATCGGCCAGAAGGCCCTGGACGAGGCCATCACCGCCGTCGTGGACTTCACGTCCAGCCCCCAGTTCGGCGCCGGGGCGCTGCTGGGCATCTTCGCGGCCACCCAGGTGATCACCGGAGCGGTGCTGGTGGCCGTCATCCTCTACTTCTTCCTCCAGGACGGGGCCAAGATCTGGGCGTTCTTCCTGTGCCGCTTCCACGGTGAGAACCTGGAGAAGCTACTGACCTCGGGTACCACGACCCTGCACGTGCTGGGCGGCTATGTGCGCGGCACCGCCCTGGTGGCCCTGCTTGAGGCGGTAGTCATCGGAGTGACCCTCGTGGTGCTGCGGGTGCCGCTGGCGTTGCCCTTGGCCGTGCTGATCTTCTTGGGCGGATTCATCCCGATCGTCGGAGCGGCTCTGATCGGTGCCGTCGCGGTCCTGGTGGCCCTGGTCGCCAACGGCCCCGTGGTCGCACTGGTCGTCGTGGCGGTGGTGGTGGCCATCAACCAGCTCGACGGAAGGGTGCTCCAACCCATGGTGCTGGGTCGAGCACTGAGCCTGCACCCACTGGTAGTGCTGCTCGCCCTGGCTGGCGGAGCGATTCTCTCCGGCGTCGTGGGCGCTGTGCTGGCCGTGCCGTTGACCGCCGTGGGGTGGGCCTTGATCCAGATCTGGTTCCCGGCATCCAGAGCCCCGGACGCTCTATCCGGAAAAAATGCGCGCCCAGGTGCTGTGCTGCCGGATCCACCCAGCCCGGAGGCACCCACCACCACCTGAGCGCCATCAGCTCGGCTACGCACAACATGGCCGCCTCGGCGTCCCCATGAGGAGACAGACATCCACGGGTCCGGATCAAGGTGAGCACTGGTTTGACCGGCCCCCGTTGGCCGTCCCACTTCCTAGGTACTGGGACACTCGGCGACGAGATCCCTCCTTGTGGACTATGGATAGCGATTGAAGTCCCAAAAGCTAGACCCATAATGTTGTCTCGTTTAAGCCGTACGGAGTCGACTTCCGGTACGCTGGCTGCATGGAATTGGGCTATGCGCGGGTCTCGACGGCCAAACAGGACCTCGATCGACAGATCGATGCCCTCCGGCAGGTCGGGATCGCGCCGGAGCGGATTTATGTGGACAAGAAGTCCGGGGCCACCACGGAGCGTCCCGGGCTGACCGCGGCCCTGGCCTACGCCCGGGAGGGCGACGTGATCGTGGTGCACACCCTGGACCGGCTCGGGCGCACCGTGCGCGACACCCTGAACCTGATCCATGACCTCGCCGAGCGGGGAGTGGGGGTGCGCAACCTGGCGGATCCGATCAAGGTGGACTCCACCAACCCGAATGATCCGATGGCGCAGCTGGCGGTGGTGCTGCTGGCGTTGTTCGGGCAGATGGAACGCACGTACACGCTCGAGCGCGCTGCTCATGCCCGGTCGGTGGCCGCGGCGAAGGGCCGGCGGATCGGGCGGCCGTCGGTGGTGGACCCGGACAAGCTGGCCTACGCGGCGCATCTGCGCGAGAGCGGGCACACGATGGCGGAGATCGTGGCCAAGACCGGGATCACCCGCACCAGTCTCTACCGTCATCTCCCGCCGCGTCCGTCGGAGCCGGTGACGGCCGGGTCGGTCACCGCCGCCGAGCTCGAGCCCGGTCCGGCGGACTGACCCCCGTGGGGTGATGGTGGTGGTGCAGCTGAGTCCGCAGGAGAAGGCGGCACTGCTGTGCCAGCACCTCGATGAGGGGGTGCCGCTGACCCGGCTCGCCGCCCACGCCCAGGTCTCGGTCCGCACCCTGCAGCGCTGGGCCGCCGAGTACCGGACGGACTCGTCCGCAGCCGGTCTGCAGCGCAAGGCCCGCAGCGACCGCGGTCACCGCCGGCTGCCTCAGGAGCTGATCGCGGTGATCGAGGCCCTGGCACTGCGCAGGCCGGCACCGACGACCACGTTCATCCACCGCCGGGTGTGCGATCTGGCCCCGGAGCGCGGCTGGGCGCCCCCGAGCTACTCGAGCGTGCGCAGTGTGATCGCCGCCATCGACCCCGGGCTGCGCACCCTGGCCCTGGAAGGAGACACCGCCTACCGGGACCGGTT
>NZ_JAVKPP010000033.1:0-9291 GCF_040980965.1 Kocuria sp. CPCC 205231
TGGAGGCTCGGTAGTGCCGAAGCCGCCATTTATTTCCGTCAGAAGGCCGCCATTAACCTCCAACAGCCACAGTTCCTCTCGATAAGTAGCGGTGGTGTCCGGTGAGGGTTCCCATCTGCGCGCCGGGGTCGGGCACCGCCTGGCGGCGTTACGGTCTCCGCAGCCGATGACGCACAGCCCGGATGGCGCCGAGCCAATCGAGTTCAGTGCGCTCTCGGACCATGCGCGCGGCCTCGATGAAATGACCCTGTGCAGTCAGTGAATCGACCTCAAGACCCAATAGTTCTGGTAAGACCACCGGCAGTGACTCGGAAGCGGGCTCACGCTTGTCGAATGGATTCCATCGCACCATGTTCACGCCTCCATGAGTTGGGATTGTTGCGCCTGGTGGCTTTCCTCAGCCAGGCGGCGGGCACTCGGGGGGATGGCGCTGAGGACATCACTCATCGGCATCGGCAGCTCCCACGTCGGGATCCCACCATAGGTGCCCGAGGCGCCCGCTGAGGGTTGACCAATGACTCGGTAACCATGGTCACTGAGTCGGCTTAGACCTCAACCCGGCAACCCCTCACGGACGCGCCCAATGTCCTCATTCTGGACAACACTCGAGAGATCGTGACTACACCTGCGTACTGGAGTTGGTTGGTGAACGCTCGGTCTCATGAGCAGCGTCATCCGCCAAGATAGACGCGAACAATGTACATATATCCAATTCTGCTTACAACCATCTAAGCCGAAGTAGCCCTGACTACTGGGTGTCGGCCACATCTGTCGGAGCCGTCTGCCAAACTTACATGGTGACCAACGTGGATATTGCAAAGTTGAAGAGGCTGCGGGCCGCAGTTTCCAGCGCCCTTGAGCGCGTTCCCGAACAATCTGCCCATGGTTTGCCCCCTACATACAACTCGCTTCGCGAACAGGTGGCAGCCGCAGTGCCGCAGGGCCTGCTCGAAGAGCTTGAGCAGCTTGCACCTCCGATTGCCAGCACCGGTCGTGGGCCTCACGCTCTCATCGAGAGGGCTAATGACGGTGCGCAGGCATATGCGCGGTTGGCTGCGCTAAAGGGATGGCTGAGCGCCGTTATCGATGCGGAATAGGAGCAACATTGGGTACCGTCGAACTTGTGCGTCCGGTAACGGAAATGCGAGCGGCTATCATACGCGCGCGACTAGTCGGGGAGGAGATTCTGGGATCCGCTCCGGTTAACGAGACACACGTAAGCGACTTCCGTGACAAATATCTTTCCTGGGAGGGCAGGACCGCGGCAGTACTTGAAAACGGTTTCAAGGTCTCCGGGTTCCTTACTACCAGCCCAAAAGATGAATTCACCGGTACTGCGGTTTCGCTTCTCGACCTAAAGATCGCATCCACGACGATTCCCTGGGAACGTGTGCCGGAGGTGATTGCGGACATCAAAGAAAAGATTCGAGTTCTTGGAGCAGTCGAAGACCGCCTCGATGTATACGCCGAAGGGTCGCCGAGCTCGACACCACCGGACACGCCTGTTGACGCGCCAATCTTCTTGGTACACGGCCATGACATTGAGCGACGCGAAATAGTCCGACGCTTCTTGGAGACAGTGACTGATCGCGACGTCGTCGTATTGGCCGATCAAGCGAATCGAGGTCAGGACATTCTTGGTAAGCTACTTTCTCACGCACAGCGGGCCGTCTTCGCCGTAGTCCTTCTTACCCCTGATGATGACGGCGGGAAGCATGGGGCGGGAACGGTCTCCCCACGCGCACGGCAGAACGTTGTCTTTGAGCTAGGGCTTTTCATTGGACTGTTGGGCCGGGACAGAGTGGCGGCACTAAACGAACCCTCAATCGAGCTCCCCACAGACTTCTCAGGAGTTGCCTACATCCCAGTAAAGGGCGAGTCGTGGCAGATGGAACTAGCGCGCGAGCTAAAGGCTGCAGATATTAAAGTGTCCCTCGATAAGGCGCTTTGATCATATGGTTAAATATAAAATGCAGAATTCGATGAAAATACCACCGAAAGATGAGTAATTAGAAAACATAAAAACAGCACCAGGACCGATTCCACCGGTCGTCGCGACACCCTACTGAGGGGGATGTGGATGGCCAGACCGATTGGATGGTTGAAGAAGTTGACGGGACGATCGCCGAAGATCCCTCTGGGTGCGCCATTAACGCGGCGGAGTATCGAAGGCGAGTTCTAGAGACAGGTCACCACAGGACTTTTCTCGGTGGACTTGGCAGTAGCCGTCCGGACTGCTGCACGATCAGGTCACACCCTGACCTGGCTCAATGTCTCATAACTTGTATTATGTAAATTAATGAATCGATGAGATCTACTTTCTGCCTCCCTGCCCGCTCTGACGTGGGACAGATCCGACGTGAGGTGCCGGCTTCAGAGACTTCTGGGCGAGCGTGTACGGTCGGAGTAGTGACACGGGGTGCCGGTTTCATCCGGCTGAGATGACACCCGTTGAACCTGATCCAGTTCGTACTGGCGAAGGGATGTCCTACCAAGCCCGGCCGACGCCTCGTGCTTGCATCTTTTCGCCCTGATCCTCAGGGAACCTCATGCAGATCGCAAAACAGATCGTCCTCGTGACCGGCGGGGCCCGCGGCGTGGGCCGCCACATCGTGGAGGCCTTCGCCGCGCAGGGCGCGCAGGTGGTCATCAACTACCGCTCCAGTGCCACCGCCGCCCAAGAGCTCGCAAACCGCTTCGGCCCGGAGCGGGCCGTGGCCCTGCCTGCTGATGTCACGGATCCCGAACAGGTCTCCACCATGCTCGAGCGGACCCGGGAGCACTTCGGCGCTCCGGTCACCACCGTGGTGAACAACGCCCTGGTGGACTTCTCCTTCAACGGCGACGCCCGATCCCAGGCAGCAGTGATCGGCTGGGAGGAGTTCACCACCCAGTTCTCCGGTAGCGTCCGCGGGGCATTGAATACCACGCAGACGTGCCTGCCGGGAATGCAGGAGCAGGGTTTCGGGCGGATCGTGAACATCGGCACCAACCTGTTCCAGAACCCCGTCGTCCCGTATCACGACTACACCGCCGCAAAGGCGGCCCTGCTCTCGCTGACCCGGACCCTGGCCAAGGACCTGGGCCCCCACGGTGTCACGGTGAACATGGTCTCCGGTGGGCTGCTGCGCACCACCGACGCCAGTGCGGCCACCCCCGAGGAGGTCTTCGACCTCATCGCCGCCTCCACCCCGCTGGGCCGGGTCACCACCCCCGAGGAGTTCGCCGACACCGTCCTGTTCTTCGCCTCGCCCTGGGCGCGCTCGGTCACCGGGCAGAACCTGGTGGTCGACGGCGGACTGGTCATGGGATGAATCCGCCACCCATGAGCACACACCGGCAACTGCACCTCAACGCCTTCCTCTTCGGCGCCGGCCACCACAGCGCGGCCTGGCGGCGCCCCGACTCCCCCGCCGAGCACCTGGGCGAGATCTCCTACTGGGAGCGTCTGGCCCGCACGGCCGAGCGCGGTCTCTTCGACGCGGTATTCTTCGCCGACGGTCACAGCACCGGCGACGTCTCCTCCGGGCCCCGCTGGTTCCTCGAGCCGCTGACCACACTGTCGGCCATGGCCCAGGCCACCGAGCGGATCGGACTGGTCTGCACCATCTCGACCACCTTCTTCACCCCCTTCCACGCCGCCCGAATGCTCGCCTCCCTCGACCACATCAGCGGCGGACGGGCGGGGTGGAACGTGGTGACCTCCATGTTCGACGCCGAGGCCCGCAACCACAGCATGGAGGCCATGCCGGACCGAGAGCGGCGCTACGCCCGTGCCGAGGAGTTCGTGCAGGTCGCCCAGCAGCTGTGGGACTCCTGGGCCGAGGACGCCGTGCTCGCCGACCGGACCGGGCTCTACGCCGACCCCGCCCGGCTCCGCCCGGTGCACCACCGCGGAGAGCACTTCCAGGTGGACGGGCCCCTGACCGTGCCCCGAGCGCCCCAGGGCAGCCCGGTGCTCTTCCAGGCCGGGGCCTCCGGACCCGGACGGGATCTGGCCGCCCGGTACGCGGAAGGCATCTACGCGGTGGCCTACGACCTGCCCGCCGCCCGCGACTACTACACCGACATCAAGGCCCGTATCACCGCGGCCGGGCGGAACCCGGAGGCGGTGGCGGTGATGCCCGGGCTGGTCACCTACGTCGGCTCCACCGAGGCCGAAGCCCGAGCCCAGCAGGCCGCGGTCGACGCGCTGCTGCCCACCGACCAGTCGCTGGCCCAGCTGAGCACCTTCGTCCAGCAGGACTGCAGCGACTGGGAACTTGACGCCCCAGTTCCTCCACTGCCCGCGCTTGAGCAGTTCAGCGGACCCCAGGGCCGCTACGCCACCATTCTGCGGATCATCGAGGTGGAACAACCCACCGTTCGACAGCTGCTGGGTCGCCTGGCTGCCGGCGGCGGGCACTGCACCATAGTCGGCACTCCCGAACGCATCGCGGACCGGATCGAGCATTGGTTCCGCAGCGGAGCAGCCGACGGGTTCAACCTGATGCCCCCGACCCTGCCTGATGCCCTCGAGGACTTCGTCGACCACGTCGTGCCGGAACTGCAACGCCGCGGCCTCTTCCGCACCCACTACACCGCCGACACCCTCCGCGGGCACCTGGGATTCCCTTGCCCCACCTTTGGAGCGCCGGCCTGACCCCACCGGCAGCACAGCGAACCCGCGGGCGCGCACAAGCGCCCTTGAGCGGGACCATATCCATAATGCGGGCAGGTGGACCGGTAGCGAGACGTGTTGAGGCAGGACGAGTAACTTCCTGCCACGCCGGCAGATCAGTCGCTGGGGCGGCCGTGCGTGCACCTCCAGCGCCCGAGTCTCAACCCACAACCATGCGACGCCTTCGCCGACGAAGAGCCCCGGTGCACGACCCCGCGCCGTTCCATACCTCAGCTGTACGCGCGAATCTCTCATTAAACGAGAGTTCTCCATGCTGTCCTGCGTGAACGATGCCGGCGTCACGAGCTCGCCGATCCCACCGGTCCGCCGCGCACCCTGTTGCCACCTGGGCAGACGCCCGTAGGCAGAGGGGGACGAGTTCTCGCACCTGTTTCTACTCGTCCTACTTAGCGGCTGATAACCGGCCATATGTAAAGAAGGTCGCGTCGAGCTACTGATGCAGCCAGTGTCCGCGGATCAATCAGCGATAGCGCGTTTGGTCCCTGAGTTCTAGGGTGGGAGATCCGCCAGGAAATTTCTGCTTCGTCAGCAGAAGCGTGCACTTCGGGCAGGGCCGGGTCTCGCCCTGGTGGTCCCGCAGAAGCATTGCCAGATCCTGGTGCCGGTGCTCCACTGGAAAGACGAGCCTGTCCTGGGCCCGTACGTCCAAGGGGGATCATCATGGCTGGTCACGACAAGCAGGCCGAGCACACCAAAGCAGAACACACTCACGGAGAGAACTGCGGGCACGAGACCGTTGAACACGGCGATCATGTGGATTATCTCCACGACGGTCACCGGCATGCGGAGCATGAGGACCACTACGACGAGTGCGCGTAGCCTGCCCCCGGCATCCTTCAAGAGGCCCCTGCAGAGAGCAGGGGTCTCTTGTTCTGCCCCGGCATCGGTTGAGGGACAGCTCCTGCTGCCCTGCTCCAGGCGCGCACATTGACGGGCATTGTGGGCGGGCATTGTGCGTGAACGCTTGAGACGTGGGCGTGCCAGGGAGACTCGTCCACGAGCGGGTGAACGTGAACGGGGTCAAAGCAGCTGTTCGATGGTGTTCCCGCCGTCGGTGGTGCGCAGCACGGTTCCGTCGGCCACGAGCAGGGCCTCAGTCTCGCCTTCCTCCGTGAGCCCGGCCCCCAGGGCGGTGATCTCCCCGATCGGCTGGTCACTGGCCGTCCAGGTTTCCCCGGCATCTGCGCTGGTCAGCAGGTTCCCGTCGACCCCGGCCCCGACGATGGTCTTGTCGTCGGCCCAGGCGATCAGGGACATCAGCTGCGGGGTGTCCAGGGTGTCCCAGGTGGCACCGTCGTCCTGGGAGCGCATGACGCCGTCCTCGGTGGTGGCCAGGATGGTGCCTGTGCCCGGGGCGATCGCCAGGGCGGCCGGGGCGGAGGGGATCTCGAGGGTGTCCCAGGTGCGCCCGTCGGAGCTGGCGCGCAGCTGCCCATCGAAGCCGAGCACCCCGTTCGGACCGGCGGCCAGGGTGTGGAAGTCCGATTCCCCGCCCCTCGAGAGCACCTCCCAGGTCTCGCCCTGATCGGTGGATTCGATCAACCCGACCGGTTCGGGCAGATCGGTGCCGATACCGGGGTGGCCCGAGGCCAGATAGCGGCCCTCGGGCGTGACGGTGAAGCCCATCAGGTCCACGACCGGACTTGCCTGAGTCAGTTCCCCGTCCTGGAGGCGGAACAGCCCTTCATGGGTGGCCAGCAGGATCACCCCTGCTCCTGCTCCTGCTCCTGCGCCGCCTCCGGTCACCGTGTCGCGGGTGATGGCGTGCACATGGGTGATCGCCGTGCCGGTGCTGCTCGCTCCGGCCGGTGCCGGGCTCTCCGCCGGGGAAGTACACGCGGCCAGGGCGCCGGTGCCGAGCAGGCCGAGGCCGCCCACGAGCAGGGTTCTACGGGTCAGGGGGTTCATGGGTCCTTTCCGCCTCGCACCACACTGCGAGGGCCATCCACCATTGTCGACCGGTCGGGGAGGGACCCTGTGGCGTTCTCCGTGAAGGTTTGGCGAAGATTCCTCCCCCGACCAGTCTCCGGCACGAATGCGGTGCGGACGGAGGGGACACTGAAGTCATGGATTCTGGCATCGATGCGGTGACCGGGCGGGTGCTGGTGGTCGACGACGAGAAGCCCCTGGCCCGGATGATCGCCACCTACCTCACCCGCGCCGGCTATGACGTGGCCACCGCCCACACCGGGCCCGACGCCGTGGAGGCCGCCCGCAGCCGGAGCTTTGATGTGGTGGTGCTGGATCTGGGGTTACCCGGGCTGGACGGGATCGAGGTGTGCCGCAGGATCCGGGGCTTCTCCGAGTGCTACGTGCTGATGCTCACCGCCCGCGGGGACGAAGACGACAAGCTGGCCGGCCTGGCGGCCGGGGCCGATGACTACATCACCAAGCCTTTCAGTGTGCGTGAGCTCGTCGCGAGGGTGGCCGCGGTGCTGCGCCGGCCCCGCACCACCGTGACTGCTGTGGAGCCGGCCCGGGTGTTCGGGGACCTGACCGTCGATCTCACCGCCCATGAGGCGCGGGTGGTCGGTGAGCCGGTGGGGTTGACCCGCACCGAGTTCGACCTGCTGGCCGCCCTGACGGCGCGGCCGCACCAGGCGTTGTCCCGTCGTCAGCTCATCGACACCGTGTGGGACCCGGCCTGGGTGGGCGATGAGCGGCTGGTGGATGTGCACATCGGTCACCTGCGCCGGAAACTCAGTGAGGATCAGAGCGCCTACATCGACACCGTGCGCGGGGTCGGCTATCGGATGGTGAGCCGGTGAGCGGCCGGCGGCACAGCTGGGGGTTGGCCTCCCGGTTCTTCCTGGCCCAGGCCATCGTGGTGGCCGCCAGCATCCTCGCCGCCGTGGCCGTGGCCTCCTTGGCCGGGCCCCCGATCTTCCACGAACACCTGATCATGGCCGGGCACTCGGAGAACTCCCCGGAACTCCTGCACGTGGAGCAGGCCTACCGTGACACCAACCTCATCATCCTGGGGGCGGCCCTGAGCACTGCTGTGGTGTGCGCGGCGGCGGTGACCTGGTTCTTCACCCGCCGCCTCCAGCGGCCCCTGGCCGCACTTACCCAGGCGGCCCAGTCCATGGCCCGCGGGCGCTACGACACCCGGGTCCCGGCCCTGGGTGCCGGCACCGAGGTGGACGCGGTCGCCACCTCGTTCAACACCATGGCCACCCGTCTGCAGCGCACCGAGGACACCCGCCGGCGGATGCTCTCGGACCTGGCCCACGAGATGCGCACTCCGATCTCGGTGCTCTCCGTCTACTGCGAGGCTCTCCAAGACGGGGTGACGCACTGGGACGAGGCCACCGGGGAGCTCATGACCGACCAGCTGGGACGCCTCACGCGCCTGGTCGAGGACATCCACGACGTCTCCCGGGCCGAGGAGGGCCGGATCGAGCTGGAGCGCACCGCACAACCCGTCGACGAGCTGCTGCGCACCGCCGTCGAGGCCCACCGGGAGGCCTACGCCGCCAAGGGCGTGCATCTGGTGCTCGAGGCGCAGGATGCCGCCGGGGTCGTGGAGGTGGACCGGCAGCGGATGGGTCAGGTGCTGGGCAACCTGCTCACCAACGCCCTGCGCCACACACCGCCCGGTGGCACGGTGACCGTGCGCGCCGCCGTCCACGGCCCCGGCCGTCTCGGCCTGGTCGTGGCCGACACCGGCGACGGGATCGCCGCCGAGAACCTGCCCCAGGTGTTCGAGCGCTTCTGGCGCGGGGACACCGCCCGGGACCGCGACCACGGCGGCTCCGGGATCGGCCTGACCATCTCCCGGGCCCTGGTCGAGGCCCACGGCGGAACGCTGAACGTCAGCTCCTCCGGTCCCGGAGCTGGGACGGTCTTCACCGTGGAGCTACCCCGCCCCACCCGGCACCGCCCCCGTGAAACCACGGTCGCCGCATGACCCCACGCTTGCAACATACCCCTGGGGGGTATATACCTGGGGGTGGTGAGGACGTATCCGGTCCTACCGCCCGAATCGATCGAAGGAGCTTCACATGAGCCACGAGACCCGCTCCCCGTTGCCGATGGCCTCCACCGGCTGCGCCTGCTGCGCACCCGCCCCCGCCGCCGATCACGCGGCTCCTGCTGCTGGGACGGCTTCCGCTACCGGCACGACGTCGACCTACCAGGTTCAGGGCATGACCTGTGGCCACTGCGCCACCAGCGTCACCGAGGAGCTCACCGCCCTGAAGGGTGTGAGCGAGGTGCACGTGGACCTGGTGGCCGGTGGGGCCTCCACCGTCACGGTCACCGCCGAACACCCGCTGAGCACGGAGGCGGTCCGCACCGCAGTGGAAGAAGCCGGTTACACCCTCGTCACCGCCTGACGAGACCGACCACCGCCCTGGCCCGCCAGGGACCTGCGCGAAAAGGAACGCCATGAGCACCCCGCAGCACCACGACCGCCCCACCGCCCCGGGCCAGGCGCACACCGGCCACGACACGGACCACCCCGCCGATCACCACGGCGCGGCCCACCGCGGCCGGCACGCCGATGCCGACACCCACGGGCAGGCCATGCCGCACGCCCACGCCCACTCGGCGGTGGACGAGGACCACCAGGTCCACACCCACGGCGAGCACGCCGGGCACTCCACGGC
>NZ_JAVKPP010000034.1:0-8206 GCF_040980965.1 Kocuria sp. CPCC 205231
GGCATCGGCATCTCGGTGTTCTTCGGCTGGACCATGAACGGTTTCCTGGCCCTGTTCTTCCCCTCCCTCGTTGCCGCGGTCGGGATCTCCGGCACGTTCTTCCTCTTCGCCGGCATCGGCGTCCTCGCCCTGATCTTCGTGGCCACCCAGGTCCCCGAGACCCGCAACCGCTCCCTGGAGGACCTCGAGGAGGACGTCTCCACCGGAGCGATCTACCAGGTCGCCGAGCCCGCCGACGCCCACCAGTCCTGAGCCCCACGGCTCTGCTCCACGTCCCGGGCCGGCCGACCTCTCCAGGTTGGCCGGCCCGGGACCACTGGGCTGCTGTGGTGATCTCAAACAGTGCAGTTGCTGGGTTCCCCGGCTCGCATGAGACCTCGCCGGGCGTTGTCGTCCATCCAGCGATGAGCCCTTCACACTGTGCTGGGAATGAAGGAGGGACAGCCGCTGGCTGTCCCTCCTCTTCCATGGGCGCCCCTCGCCCCCGCGGATCCACTGGTCTCAGCAGGGCCCGCTCCGCCCGACCTCCGAGGAGCCGTCATGACCACCGTGCCCGAGTCCCCTCCGGGCATCACCGGACGCCGCGCCGGCGGCCGACCCGTCCAACGTCTGCTGCCCGGTCAGAAGGACTGAGATGAGCACGCTCCCCATCCCGCCGCGCGCCCTGCCGTGGGTCGTCGTCGGCATCGTGCTCGTCGCGCTGAGCCTGCGCGGGCCGATCATCGCCCCGACCCCCGTCATCACGCAGATCCAGTCCGAGCTCGGGCTCTCGGCGGCGACCGCGGGCCTGCTCACGGGTCTGCCGGTGCTGCTCTTCGCACTGGTCACCCCGCTGGCCTCGAAGCTGATCGGACGCTTCGGGCCCGAGGCGGCCGTCTTGGCGTGCCTGAGCGGCGTGCTGGCCGGGACCGTGATCCGCTCGGCGGGCCCCACCGCGGTGGTCCTGGCCGGCACCGTGGTCATCGGTACTGCGATCGCCGTGGGCAACATCGTGGTCCCGGTGATCATCCGCCGCGACGTCTCCTGGCGCCGGATCCCCACGGTGACCGCCGCCTACACCGCCGCCCTCAACGTCGGGTCGATGATCACCGCCCTGGGCACTGCGCCGCTGGCCGCGGCGGTCGGGTGGCGCTGGGCCCTGGTCGCCTGGGGCGCCCTGACCGTGGTGGCCCTCGTCTTCTGGCTGGTCGTGGCGCGCCGCCGGACCGGCACACCGCCCGCGGCCTCCACCCCGGCCGAACCCAGCACGGCCACCGGGACGCTGAGGCAGGCCCGGGGCACGGGCCAGGTCCGGCGCATCGGCTGGTGGCTGACGCTGGCGTTCTGCGGGCAGGCCTTCTCCTACTACTCCGTCACCGCGTGGCTGCCCACCCTGCTGGCCGACACCCGGGGGCTGAGTCTGGCCGCCTCCGGGGCCAGCGCTTCCCTGTTCCAGGTCGCCGCCATCGCCGGCGCCCTGGGGGTGCCCCTGCTGGCCGACCGGGCCCCGGCGTGGACGCCGGTGGTCCTCGTCGGAGGGCTGTGGATCGCCCTGCCCGTCGGGCTGCTGCTCGCCCCCGAGGGCTACCTCGTGTGGTCCGTCATTGGCGGCGTCGCCCAGGGCGGGGGCTTCACCACGATTTTTTCGATCGTCGCACGCATCGTGCGGACCGACGCCGAGGCCGCGGCGACCTCCGCCCGCATCCAGGGCGCCGGCTACCTCGCCGCCACGGTCGGCCCACCCCTGGTCGGGGCGCTAAACGCCGGCACCGGAGGATGGACCGTGCCGCTCTTGGTCGTCCTCGGCGCCACCCTGGTGTTCCTGGCCGGCGGCCTCCTGGCCGTCGCCGAGACCCGCCCCACCCATAAGAGTCCATCAGTGGAAGCATCCCAATGACCCCACCAGGGTCTTTAACTGGGCTGTATGCACGCAGAAGGGGCGCCCTGATCGACTCTTAAACTGGTCTTGCGACAGCCCCTTCGCCGGGCGGGGGCGGCACCGGGCTGGACGGTCCGGAAAACGAAGGCAGCGTGCATCTGCCCGCCGCCGCACCGACCTGCGTGACTTCGACAGGCTCGCGTCCGGCGGAGCGGTGTCACCTCGGACAGCAAGTCGCATACGCTGGACAGGGAGTCCACAGGAATGGGAGGACTGAGCCGCTGTCAGGGTCCACAGCCCGGCGCTTTTGTTCTGAGTTAAGTACTCAAGAACGGCATCCTTGCTGACTCTCGTCCATTCGCAGTGCATGCGGGCGAGGAGTTCGATCCGAGGAGTGCAAGCATGAAGCATACGGGCAAGCTGATCCAGCTGGTGCTCAAGGCGACGCAGGCGGTGGACGAAGTATCCGCCCTCGGCCCCTCGATTCCCGCGGATCTGGCGAAGGCCCTGGAGGAACCGCGGCCGTCGGTCTACCGCATCATCAGCGCGCTGGAGGGGTCAGGGATCCTCCGCCGCTCCCCAGGCGGGCTCGTGGAGCTGGGCACCGGCATTTTGAGGCTGGCGGAGGCGGCAACCGAAGCCCTCGTCGACCACGCGGCGCTTGAGCGGGTACTTGAGGGCGTCCAGTCGGATCTCGGCCTCACGTCCGCCTTCTGGATTCCCCGCAAGGACACCGCAGTCTGCTTGGAGCAGGTCGATTCCACCGAGGTTGATCTCCACGAACTCTCGTCCGGGCGCATTCTGCCCCTCCACGCAGGTGCCGCCTCCCATGTGCTGCTGGCTTGGCAGCCCGAGGTTCTGGACGAGCTTCTTGCACAGGAACACTATGCGCAGCTGGCGGCGAGGACACCCGTGGATGCAGACACGCTCCGCCGCCTGGTCGAGGGCACTAAACGGGATGGCTGGAGGATGGAGTCGAACGAGGTTGTCGACGGCATCGCGGCGTTGGGATTTCCCGTCTTCAACCCGGACGGCAGCATATTCGGCGCCTTGACGGCGGCGGGCTTGGTCGACCAGGTAGACAACCTGCAGGAGGAAGCCATGAGGGTCCTCAAGGCCGCCGCTCAGACGTTGACTGATCTCATGGCGGACTTCAAGCCGTCACTCGCAGCCCGTGAATTCAAAGCTCCTGATTCGAACGGATCGGTGCTGGCCAAGGCCGCCTCTCTCATGGACGCCCTGGCTGTCGAACGCGTGGCGACTTCCGCAAGACTCGCGGAGCTCATCGGCGAACCCCTTAGCTCCATCTACCGCATGCTGGCGAGCCTCATTGAAGCCGGCTGGATCGAGCAGCTTGGCCACCGCGGTTCCTATCGAATCGGCAGCAAGATGATCTCCCTCGCGGGGAGTCTCTTGAACCAGTTGGACTTGCGGCGGGCCTCGCTTCCCATACTCCAAGAGATTCACGACGCCACAGGCGAAACGGTGTTCCTGTGCATCAGGAGCGGCCCCCGTGCCGTGTGCATCGAGCGGATCGAGGGCAAGCGTGTGAACAGCCGCCGTTTGACCCTAGGCAACTCCTTGCCCCTGCACATCGGCGCAGCGCCCCGCGCCCTATTGGCTTTCGACTCCCCCAAGGCGTGGGAGGACTACGCGGTGGTCTTGGGCCATAGCCCGGACTTCAGTCTCGGGGCGCGATCCCGGGCGGAGTTCTTCGGGAAGCTCAAAGACATCCGCGATGCCGGCTTCGCGTTGAGCGACGACGAACTGACCCGGGGCATGGCCGCCGTCGGAGTTCCTGTTTTCGACCACCGCGGCCATGTGATGGCGTCCCTGTCTGTGAGCGGACTGCGTGAAGGCATCCTGCACGAACCAGATGACTCGCCCAGCATCGTCGACCTGGCCCGCGATGGGGCGCGGCGATTGTCTGCCTACTTCGGCGCCCCGAGCTCTTCCGTGTAGCGGTTTGCGCCGCCTGCCTCCGGACATGCGGAGCCAGCACGGAGGCAGGCGGCGGCGACGATTTAACGGATGGATTCCCCCGCGCCACTAACGCAGAAGGGACTGCCGCACGAATGGGACACCCTGACCTGACCTACGGTTTGATTTCCGGTGGCGGTCGCTAGTTAGCCAAAGGCCTTCATGGAACCCCCCGTGGGTTGGTCCGCCGCTAACCGGGCCATATGGGTAAAGCCGTAGTTGAGAAGTTCTCAAAGGAACTTGCCATTGTGGCTCTAAATGTTGGGACGCGAACGGCCGCAGCAGCAGCTACGACCGTGCGTCCAGGAGGTGCTGTTGCTGGTGGTGTCGGCGGGCCTCGATCTGTGCCCTGGTCCGATCGACGTGCTGGCGCGACTGGGACTCGAAGTCCACGACGACACGAGCGATCAATGCCACCGCCCCGATCATGAGCAGAGCGATCGCCGCCGGCTCGAGCGCACCACTGGTGCCGATCGACAGGCTCAGCTGGATCATGGCCGCCGCAGTGGCCACACCACCTGCGCCTGTGGCGACGCTCATTAACGTTCCTGCCATGGGAGCCTCCTGGAGCCGAGCACTAGACGTTTGTCTATGCAAAACAGACTAGTAACCTTACTCACCAGTAATCAATACAGGAGCCGAGGGACATGTCCACATCGTGAGACACCATAAAGGCCGCACCTACACATGGGGGCGTCTACGGCTTGGTGCCTCGGTGTTTTCAGCCGATGCCGGTTTCTTGGAGATCCATTCTCTGGAGGATGGTGGCGGAAATTTCTTCTACGGACATGAAGGCTGAGTTGAGGTGGGGGATGTCGTTGAGGGCGTACATCTGTTGGGCGTTGCGCAGTTCCCAGGTGCATTGGGGCAGGGAGGCGTAGACGGTGCCTGGGCGTCTTTCCTGGCGGACCTGGCTCAGTCGCAGGGGTTGGGAGGTGAGTCCGAAGCACTTGGTCGCGTAGGCGGCGATGGGTGCTGGCAGGGACCGGTGGGCGAAGTCTTCGTCGACTAGGGGGAAGTTCGCGGTGCGGATGCCGTGCTGCAGGGCGAGGTACATGCTGGTGGGGGTCTTGCCGCAGCGTGAGGGGGCGATGAGGATCAGATCGGCCCGTTCCAGGGCGCGGATGGATTGCCCGTCGTCGTGTTCCATGGCGTACTCGACGGCTGTCATCCGCGACTGGTAGCGGATGGCGTCGCCGAGCCCGTGGGCCCTGCCGGGTTGGGGGTTCGCGGTGGTGTGCAGGGCGGTTTCGAGCTGGTGGATGTGGGAGCCGAAGAGGTCCACGAAGTATCCGGCGCCAGCCTCGAGGATGCCGCGCAGGTGCGGGTCCACGACGGTGGAGAACACTACGGTGGTGCGGCCGGTTCCTGCGGCGGTGGTGATCCGGGCCGCGACCTGGTGGGCGTGCTCGGCGGTGGTGAGGAAGGGCACGGTGTGGCGTTCGAAGCGCTGGGCCGGGAACTGGGTGATGAGGGTGTTGCCGAGGGTCTCGGCGGTGATGCCGGTGCTGTCGGAGACGAAGAACGCCACCGGGCAGGAATCGGTCACGGGTGCCTCCGTTGTCTTCTCGTGGGGATGTCCGGTGGTCCGGGTGGGGGTTGGTGCCCTGGTCCTGGCGCCGGCGGCGCCAGGACCAGGGTGTTCACAGGGCCGGCTGTGCTGTGGTGGCGGCCAGGGCCAGCCAGGTGTCCACGACGGCGTCGGGGTTCAGGGACACGGAGTCGATGCCCTGGCCCAGCAGCCAGGCGGCCAGCTCGGGGTGGTCGCTGGGGCCTTGGCCGCAGATCCCGACGTACTTGCCGCGCTCCTTGCAGGCGGTGATGGCCATTTCCAGCAGCTTCTTCACCGCCGGGTCGCGTTCGTCGAAGGAGGAGGCGACCAGGGCGGAGTCGCGGTCCAGGCCCAGGGTGAGCTGGGTGAGGTCGTTGGAGCCGATGGAGAACCCGTCGAAGTGCTCCAGGAACGCCCCGGCCAGCAGGGCGTTGGCGGGCAGCTCGCACATCATCACGATCTCCAGCCCGTCCACCCCGCGGTGCAGGCCGTTGGCGGCCAGCAGCTCGATCACACCTTGGGCTTCGTCGAGGGTGCGCACGAAGGGGACCATGAGCTTGATGTTGGTCAGTCCCATGGTGGTACGGGCGTGGACGACCGCTTCGCACTCGAGCTCAAAGGCGGCCCGGAAGCTCTCCGAGAGGTACCGGCAGGCGCCCCGGAATCCGAGCATCGGGTTCTCCTCGTCGGGCTCGAACTGCGGGCCGCCGAGCAGGTTGGCGTACTCGTTGGACTTGAAGTCCGAGAGCCGGATGATCACCGGCTCCGGGGCGAAGGCGGCGGCGATCGTGGCGATGCCCTCGGCCAGGCGCTGGATGTAGAACTGGCGGGGTCCGGGGTAGGCGGCGATCCGCTCCCGGATCTGCCCGGCGACCTCGGCGGGCAGATCCGGGGACCCGTTTTCCACGGCCAGCAGGGCCAGGGGGTGGATGCCGATCTGGCGGTTGATGATGAACTCCAACCGGGCCAGGCCCACCCCGTGGTGGGGCAGTTGAGCGAAGGAGAACGCCTGCTCGGGGGTGCCCACGTTCATCATCACTTTCAGCGGTGCTTCGGGCATCGCGCCCAGGGTGGTCTCCTCCACGGTGTAGTCCAGCAGGCCCGCATAGACCAGGCCCGCCTCGCCTTCGGCGCAGGAGACCGTCACCGGGTCCCCCTCGGCCAGCGCTGTCGTGGCGTCCCCGGCGCCCACGACGGCGGGGATGCCCAGTTCCCGGGCGATGATCGCCGCGTGGCAGGTGCGCCCGCCGCGGTCGGTGACGATCGCGGCGGCTTTCTTCATGATCGGCTCCCAGTCCGGGTCCGTCATCGAGGCCACCAGGACATCCCCGGCCTGGAAGGAGGCCATCTGCTCGACCGACTCCAGCACCCGTACCCGTCCGGCGCCGATCCGTTGGCCGATGGCCCGCCCCTCGACCAGGACCGTGCCGGTCTCGTGGAGCCGGTAGCGGGCCACGGCCCCGGCCCCGCGGCGGGAGACCACGGTCTCGGGGCGGGCCTGCAGGATATAAAGGTTCCCGTCGGTGCCGTCCAGGCCCCACTCGATGTCCATCGGACGGCCGTAGTGCTCCTCGATCGCCACCGCGTAGCGGGCCAGCTGCTCCACCTGCGCATCGGTGAGACTGAACCGCCCCCGCTGCTCATCCGGCACGGGCACGAATCCCACGGTCTCCCCGAGCTCCTGGGAGTCGGTGTAGGTCATCTGCAGGGCCTTGTCTCCGAGCCCGCGCTTGAGCACCGCGGGCCGCCCCGCGGCCAGGGCCGGTTTGTAGACGTAGAACTCGTCCGGGTTCACCGCCCCCTGCACCACCGCCTCCCCCAGCCCGTAGGAGGAGGTGATGAACACCGCGTCGGTGAACCCGGACTCGGTGTCCATGGTGAACATCACCCCCGAGGCGCCGACGTCGGAGCGCACCATCCGTTGTACCCCGGCCGAGAGCGCGACCTCGGCGTGGGTGAAGCCGTGGTGGACCCGGTAGGCGATCGCCCGGTCGTTGTAGAGGGAGGCGAAGACGTCCTTGACCGCCGCCAGCACGTTCCCCACCCCGCGGATGTTGAGGTACGTCTCCTGCTGTCCGGCGAAGGAGGCGTCGGGCAGGTCTTCGGCGGTCGCGCTGGAGCGCACTGCCCAGGACACCCCTGCCGGGTGGGTTCCGGCCAGCTTCTCGTAGGCATCCCGGATCCCGGCCTCCAGCCTGGCCGGCAGCGGTGCGTTGCGGATCAGCGATCGGATGTGCGCACCGGCGGCGGCCAGGGCGGTCACGTCGGCGGTGTCCAGGCCCTCCAGGGTCTGGGCGATCCGGTCGTCCAGGCCGTCGGCGGCCAGGAACTGGCGGAACGCGGTGGCTGTGGTGGCGAAGCCACCGGGGACCTGCACCCCGGCGCTGCTGAGGTTGCGGATCAGCTCACCCAAAGAGGCGTTCTTGCCGCCGACCTCCTCGAGGTCGGAGAGGTCGATGTCGGTGAAAGGAAGGACAGAGGTCAAGGAGAACTCCTTCGGTGGGCGCCGCCCAGGCGGGGTGCCAGTGGATTGAAGATCGGTTCTGCCCGCCGGGCCGGCCGCAGGAACATCAGCGGTCAGGGCCGACCAGCTCCTGCCGGGACAGGGGGCCCAGAGCAGGGGGCAGGGGACGGGGTGGTTCGGGGTTGTGAAGGGTTCAGTTGGTGGGGCGCAGGACCAGCAGCAGGTCCCCACCGGTGACCTGGGTGACCCCGGTCAGTGCGACCCGGGCGACCGTGCCGCCGGTGGGGGCGGTGATGGAGGCCTCCATCTTCATGGCCTCGATGGTGGCCACCTGGCCGCCCGCCTCCACGGT
>NZ_JAVKPP010000035.1:0-7319 GCF_040980965.1 Kocuria sp. CPCC 205231
GCGGCCTGGGAGGTGGTCTTGCCGGTGCGGGTGCCCCAGATGTGCAGGAGGGTGTCCTCCCAGGAGGCGTAGAGGGTGTGGCCGCCGCGGACCATCTTGCCGATCATCACCCCCGGGGTGTCGACGCCGAAGCGGGCGGCCTTGGCCTTCGCCTGCTTCTCGGTGAAGGGAGCGACGTCGCGCACCGAGGCCATGCGCGGGGCGGCGCGGTCGTGCTTGACGACCTTCTGGGTCTTCTGGTGGCGCTTGAAGGCCCACAGCACGAACAGTGCCGCTGTCACCAACCCGAGGGTGGCGGCTAGGACGATCTCGGTGGTGCGCCATGGAAGGTCTCCGGTGAAGGTGCCCAACGACCGTTCCCAGTACCCATCCGGCAAGGACTCCCCACGCGGGGTGAGAGCCTGTCCGGCGGTGTTCACCAAGTAGAGAAGCGCGGGGATACCGACCAGCGCAAAGAGCAAGGTGAGCAGCAGGGCGACCTCCCCGCCGCCGGTCTTGTACTTGCGGTCCAGGGAGCTCATCGTTCGCCCCTTTCCTGGGCGGCGCGGGATTTGGCCTCGTGCCACTTCTTCTCGGTGTCGTGGACCTGGGACCGGCGTTCGGTGGGGGTGAACTCCATCGAGAACGGAATCCCGGCCCTCGCACCGACCTTGATGAAGAACTTCCCCTGGCCCGGCGGCGGGGAGGTGGTGCGATCGTCGAAGTACCACTCCCGGTTCTCGGGGTCTTCCAGCCAGGCCCGCAGCTCGGCCTCGTTGATCGTGAGCCGGTCGGTGGAGGCGTACACGTCGTCGTTGGTGTACTGGATCTCCTCGTCCCCGCGGCGGTTCCAGGCCGGCGGGTCCTGCCAGGCAGCGAGCTGTTCCTGCTCGCGCATCGACAGCGGCACGGACTCGGTGAGCAGCGGCATCTCGGATTTGGCCAGCCCGCCGAGGATCTTGATCCCGCAGCGGTCCATGATGCCCTTGGCCTTCGCGCGGTCCTCCTCACCGCGGACGGCCATCAGGTCAGACGGGGTGTGGGAGGCCATGATCTGCCCGACCCCCATCTCCCGGTTCAGACGGGTCAGCGCGTTGACCTGGTCCACGATGCCGGGCCCGGCCGCCAGGGTGTTCCACAGCTCATCGAGGATGAGCAGGAACCTCTGGCGTTCGATCACGCGATCGTCGGCGAGCATGTTGGAGGTCCGCACCGTTCCGGTGCCAATCGACCAGCATGCCAACAGCGTGGCCGCCCGGAGGTCGGACTCGGACTGGGAGATCCGCGAGAGGTCGAAGACCATCGGCCGGGAGGCGTCGATCTTGTTGGTGGAGGGGCGGGCGAACATCTGCCCGAAGGCCCCGGTCCCGCACAAGGAGTTCAGCGAGGACTCCAGACCCTCCGTGATGGCCTCGTAACGCTCATCGTTGCCGCGATCCAGGGAGACCTCGCGCACCTCGACCGGCTTGTCCTTGAGCACCTGGCGCAAATCCGCCATGACCGGGACCGTGCCGGACTCAGCGTGGCGGGCTTCCAGGACGGTGAGGCACCGATCCAGGATCTGATCCTCGCGCTCGTCCAGCGGCTTCTTGCGCAGAATCGCGATCAGGGACCGGATCAGGTCGAAGCGCCGGGTGTGCAGATCGGCCAGCAGCTCCTCCGCCTTCGCAGCAGAGAGCAGCTTGGCCGCGGCGACCGCTCCGGCGTCGTCGAGCGGGTTGATGTGGCCGACCCCGCGGCCCAGCGGCAGCACGGCCCCGCCCAGGTGCTCGATCATGGCGACGTGTTCGCCCTTGATGTCGCCGAGCACCATCGGCCACACCCCGAAGGCGGCCAGCCCGATGGCCATCCGCCGCAGCAGGGAGGACTTGCCCAGCCCGGGGTTGGCCATGATGAAGGCCGAGGGGTTGGCGATCACCCGCAGCTTCTGGAACCAGGAGATCGGGTCACAGCACACCGGCTCCCCGCTCAAAAGGTTCCGCCCCAAAGGGACGCCTTCCAGCGGGGAACCGCCGCCCATGGGGAAGGGGAAGAGCCCGCACACCTGGTAGTTGGTGCCGCGCATTTCCCGGATCGGGTGCAGCAGCTGCGCCTCGCCCAGTCCCCGGCCCTTGTGGCCCCGCGGGCCCGGGCGACGGGTGGAGGAGGCCGTGACGGAGGTGCTGCCCGTGCGCTTCGGTCTAGTGGAGACCTTGCCACCCCTCATCCGAGCGAAGGCACGGTCCAAGACGGTGGTTGAGGCGTTGCCCCGGCTGGCCGGGAGGATGATCTGGTCGCGTTTCGTGGTGGCCATTAGAGGGCGTTCCTCACGGTCGAAGGCAGGGCCAGGTGGTCCGGGATGACCACGCCGAGGGGCAGGCCGGCGGCGAAGGTGGAGTCCTGGGCGCCGTAGGCCTCCTCCAGGCGGATCCTCGCGGAGGTCCCGAGGTTCTCGATGATCGCTTCGGCCTCGTCGAGCTCGCCCTTGGAACGGACGGTGGCGGTGACGACGAGCCCGAAGTTCAGCAGCCCTGCCCCGTCGGCCTCTTCGGCGGCGGTGGCTTGGGCGGCGCGGGTCTCACGGGTGTCGCGGGCGGTGGCGCGGTTGCGGGAGGAGGCGTTGAAGGTGGCGGTGTTGATGTCGTTCTCCACCATCTGGGCCGCTCGGGCCGGATCGATGGGGCGGTAGAGCAGGGTGACGCGCTTGCGCACCAGTTCCGGGTTCGGGGCGATGAGGGCTTGGAGCACGTTGGCCTGGACGGTGGAGCGCGGGGGCACGGACATCGCCCAGGACTTCGACCAGGAGTTGTTGTGGTGGTAGCTGTCCCAGAAGGTGTCGGCGGCCTGGGGGCCGACCTCGCTCCAGTTCAGTTCCGGGGCCTTGCCGGCGGCGTGGGCGCGGTCGAAGAGGATGGCCTCTCCCGGGTCGTAGGCCACCCGGATGACCTCGCACAGCTGCTGGGCGGTGAGCGGGGCGGCCACCCCGGCCCCGGTGTCGTTGAGCGACAGGGTGAGGTTGGGCAGCCGGGCGGCCAGGTCATCGGCGACCTCTTCCGGCTTGCGGATGCGCCCGCCGGCCCGCACGGAGGCTTTGAAGGTCACCGCGATGTAGGCCCGGGTGACGGTGGCCCCGGTGGGCAGCATCTGCACGGTCTCGTTGATGACGTCGCGGGCGAAGGCCGGGGCATTCTCCGCCATGCGGGCCTCGATCTTCCGGGCGAGGCGGTATCCGGAGTCCGGGGCGGTCTCGATCGTCACCGAGGCCGCGGTCAGCCCCGGTTCGTCGGTGAGCATGCCCAGCCAGTGCGCCCAGCGGTCCACCCACCGGTTGATGTGCTCCTGATCGACCATGCCCCCGCCGTCGGGCTCGGAGGAGAACACCACGGTGTAGTGGTGTTTCTGCGGGACCTCGACCAAGGCGAAGGGGCGGCCGTAACCGTCGACGTGCTCCGTGATCCTGGAACGTGCCGAGACCCCGGGCAGCTTCGTGGTGCCTGACGGCACCCGGCTGACGGGGCCGGCCCGGTAGACGTTGGCCCCGGCGTAGACGGCGTTGGCCCACCCGGCCCGGCGGACGATCCGCTCGATGAGGGTGCGTCCGTGCTTGTTCTTGCTCATGGACAGCGCGATCAGGGTCAGGATCACCGCTTCGAAGCCCAGGGCCACCAGCCACAGGTTGAGCATCATCAGCAGGATCCCGCCGACCACCCCACCGATCAGCAGCACGGTGCCGGCCGTGGAGAGCCCGGCCAGGCCCTTGGAGGTCGGGGTGCGGAAATTGCCGTACACCCGCGGCCGGTTCTCGCTCGTCTTAGCTTCGGTCTGCGCCATCAGGGCGGCCCTCGTTTCCGGTCTCGTTGGCGATCTGCGCCTTGAACGCACGTGCCTGTTGCTGGGCGGCCTTCGCCGCCTGTCCCGCGCCGGTGGGGCCCGTGGGACGGGCCCCGGAGCGTGCCGGTGCTGCACCAGCACCGGACCCCGGCGTGGGACGAGCCCCTGTCCCAGCTCCGGCGCGAGGTGCCGCCCCGGTGCCGGGGGTCGGTTGCGCCCCGGTCCCCGTAGAGGACCTCTGCGCACCGTCCTGGCCGGGGGTGCCCGTGGCGGACGCTCCCGCCGCTCCGGTGCTTCCGCCGGTGCTGGAGGTGCCGGCCTTCGCGCTGGACTCGGTGGCCTGGGAGGCGGCTTCCCCGGTCTTCTGCACGGCGTTGGCGGCCGCCATGCCCGCCGCCACCGGTGCCGCCGCTGCACCCGCGGCTGCAGCACCAGCGGAGCCCGCCGTGCCTGTGGCACTGGCCCCAGCGGTGCCACTGGCCCCACCTGCAGCCGGCGACGGACCCGCAGGCGCGGAACCCGACCCGCCCTTCGAGGGCGGCGTGGAGGAGGAGTCAGAGCCGAACCCGCGTCCCGAGCGAGCCAGGTGGGAGGCTCCCTGTGGGATCGCCGCGCCCATCGCCGCGATCCCCAGCGCCCCGCCGCTGCTGCCGCCGGAGGAGGACATCGAGCCCAGTACGGGGCTGAGGAAGCCGATGAGCACGGGCAGGGCGAACACGGAGGCGACGATCATCATCAGCCCGGCGGCGAACTGGATCAGCCCGCTGCCTCCGTCTTCCCAGACGCCGGTGGTGGACATCTTGATCGCCAACCCGTAGATCAACGCCGCGGCCGGCTTGTAGAAGGCGAAGGCCAGGGTCCAGGCGATGACCTTCTGGAAGAAGCTCTTGCCCGTCTCGGTGTTCAGAAAGGCGGCTGAGAGCGGCAGGATCCCGGCCATCAGGAACAGCATCCCGGTGCGCAGCACCATCAGCATCAACTGGATGATGTTCACGATGATCGCCACGACCCCGCCGACGATGATCAGGATGACGTTGCCGCCCAACCACACCGGATCCGCCGCCCCGGCACTGGTGGCGTTGTCCAGGGCCAGAAGCTTGAGCACATCGGTCTGGAAGTCCTCGCCGATGGCCGAGTCGATGATTTGGACGGCCAGGGCGTCGGTGCCGGCCACCAGCACGTTGAGGATCGTCACCCCGGAAGCGGTCACCACGGCCAGGGTGAGCAGATTCTTCAGCAGGTCCCTCGCCGGTTCAGCGCGCTGGGTCCAGGCCATCTGAGCCCCGGCAATCATCACGCTCAGGGCGGCCACGGCCAGGGTGAGGTAGAAGGTCTGGTCCTGGATGAAGCCCACCGACCCGGACAGGTTTCCCGCCCGAGCCGGGACGAGGAAGCCAATCAGGCTGGTGGCCCCACCAATCAGGGCGGCCCCGGAGGCCAGCACGGTGGCCGTGTTGACCAGGCCGGCCCCGTCGCCGCGGCGGGCGTTGGTCGCCAACACGATGCCCAGGAACAGCACCCCGAACACGCACACCCCCAGCCCGATCCAGCTCGCGTAGCTCAGCAGCAGATCGACCTGATCGTTGAACGCTCCCCGGACCGGAGCCTCGGCAGCGCCGCCGTTCTCGCTAGTGAGGCTGGCGCTACCAACCGTGGTCCACATCGACCCCAGGGAGGCGATCGTCTCGACCACGGCCGAGGTCACACCGTCCGCGATCTGATCCAGCGCATCCCCGGCCGCCCCGCTGAGCGTGCTGCTGATGCCCTCCTTGGTCTTACAGATGACGTCGATGGGATTGCAGCTGTTTTCCTCAGCCATCGTGAGGACCCCACTCGATGTACCCGCTCAGGTCTGACACCTGACCGGACACCGGGCCGGGATCGCCGTTCTCCTGGAAGGAGACGTGCCAGTCACCCTCCGTCCATACGAGGTCAACGCCGGTGGTCATGTAGATGTCCTCGGTGCCGTCGTCGGCGGCAACGACGACCTCCACGGACGCTTTGTCTGCGGTGTAAGACAGCAGCCGGAAACCGCCGACTTCCAAGGGAACTGTCGCAGTGTCACCTGAGCTCAGTCGTTGCTGGACCTGGCCGATGGCCACGTCTCTGCCCGGGCCGTCCACGGCCTGCGCTTTGATGGTGTCCAGCAGTAGCTGCGGGTCATTGCCCGAAGTCAGGATGTTCGTGGTGGCAAGAAGTGCGCCCTCGGGGGTGTGGGAGTAGCAGGAGCGGACGCCGGTGGACTCATCCACGGTGCCAGGCCCGTGCTCCTCCGAGGACGGTGCGTAGATCGCGCCCAGGGCGGTCCATTCGACGTCCTCGGGGGCTTTCGTGAGCGTGGTGCCGCCGGTGGCGTCCAGCCCGCACACCGACTCCTCGCCCGAGACCGGTTCGGCGGTCGTGGCCGGTGCCGGGGCGGCCTGGGTGGGCTCTTCACCGTCGGGCCACAGCCACAGAACTACCCCCAGCACGATCAGCAGCGCGACCAGGACGGCTGAGATGAGAAAGCGGGGGGCCTTCCACCAGGTGTTGTTGTCGTCGGTCTGGATCTGATCTGTCACCTGCTGCTCCTCTGATGCGGGGGGTTGGTCTTGCGGAGGCCAGAGGTCATGCCCCGGAGATGAAGGAGAGGATCGAGGCGCCGCCGGAGATCAGAGCCACGGCCAGCACGATTTTGATGATTCCGGAGACCTCTTCGGTGGTCTCCCCGCGGCGGGCGTCGAAGGCCATCTTTCCGCCGACCACCAGCAGGCCTAGGACGGCGATGCCCAGGGCGATCCATTTGCCGACACCGACCATGCGGTTCCAGGTGTCGCCGATGCCGGGAGGGGCCAGCGGGTCGGAGTCGGGCAGGGCGGACGGCAGCGCCAGCACGGTGTCCTGTGCAGCCAGTACGAGGTCGATCATTGGGGGGTCCTCTCAGAAAGTGCTTCATCGGCTGCCTCACCGAGGGCGGTGAGGACTTTTCTCGGCTCCCGGGCCATGGATTCCCAGTCCACGGTCCCGGTGAGCCGGAGCTCTTCGATCCAGGGCACCACCCAGGTGGAGGGCACACCGCCGGAGATCACCCGGGTCGCTGCGACCAAGGACTTCGGGGTGCGCCCCGGGGCATCAGCCACCAGGACCAGGCCTTGGAGGTCGACATCGGGGTGGGCGCCGGCGGCCCAGTCGCGGGCGGCGAGACGGGCGGCGTCGAGGCCTCGTTTGTTCTGCCGGGCCACGAGGAAGACCGGCGCTGGGGCGTGCTGGGTCTCCTCATCTGGGCGGGCGGGCCACCGGTGGTGGCAGGAGGTGCCGCCGAGCAGGTTGGCCAGCACGGACTCCCCGGCCCCACCGTGGACACCGAGCCAGAACACGTCATGGGTGGTGGTGAGAAACCGCCCCAGTCGCCCTTCGTCCTCGGAAAGACCGGTCACGCCTCGCTGGGGACCTGAGGCGCCGCGGAAGACCGTGACGGTCTCCTCGGGGACGTCTTCGAAGATCGGGCGGGTCTGCTCCTGGGTGGAGGGCGATACCAACTCAGCCCAACG
>NZ_JAVKPP010000036.1:0-7278 GCF_040980965.1 Kocuria sp. CPCC 205231
CGTTGGGCTGAGTTGGTATCGCCCTCCACCCAGGAGCAGACCCGCCCGATCTTCGAAGACGTCCCCGAGGAAACCGTGACGGTCTTCCGCGGCGCCTCGGGACCCCAGCGAGGCGTCACCGGGCTCACCGAGGACGAGGGGCGGCTGGGGCGGTTTCTCACCACCACCCACGACGTGTTCTGGCTCGGTGTCCACGGTGGGGCCGGGGAGTCCGTCCTGGCCGACCTGCTCGGCGGCGTGGCCTGCCACCACCGCTGGCCCCTGCGTCCTGACGAGGGAACCCAGCACGCCCCGGCGACGGTGTTCCTGGTGGCCCGGCAGAACAAGCGGGGCCTCGACGCTGCCCGGCTCGCCGCCCGCGACTGGGCGGCCGGGGCCCACCCCGATGTCGACCTCCAAGGCCTGGTCCTGGTGGCTGATGCCCCGGGCCGCACCCCGAAGTCCTTGGTCGCAGCGACCCGGGTGGTCTCCGGCGGTGTGCCCTCCACCTGGGTGGTGCCCTGGATCGAAGAGCTCCGGCTCACCGGAACCGTGGACTGGGCGTCCATGGCCCGGGAGTCGAGAAAAGTCCTCACCGCCCTCGGTGAGGCAGTCGATGAACTCAACTGCGAGAGGACCCCCCAATGATCGACCTCGTACTGGCTGCACAGGACACCGTGCTGGCGCTGCCGGCCGCCCTGCCCGACTCCGACCCGCTGGCCCCTCCCGGGATCGGTGACACCTGGAACCGCATGGTCGGTGTCGGCAAGTGGATCGCCCTGGGCATCGCTGTGCTGGGGCTGCTGGTGGTCGGCGGAAAGATGGCTTTCGACGCCCGCCGCGGTGAGACCACCGAAGAGGTCTCCGGGATCATCAAGATCGTGTTGGCCGTAGCGCTGATTTCCGGCGGCGCCTCGATCCTCTCCTTCATCTCCGGGGCATGACCTCTGGCCTCCGCAAGACCATCCCCCCGCATCAGAGGAGCAGCAGGTGACAGATCAGATCGAGACCGACGACAACAGCACCTGGTGGAAGGCACCCCGCTTCCTCATCTCAGCCGTCCTCGTCGCGCTGCTGATCGTGCTGGGGGTAGTTCTGTGGCTGTGGCCCGACGGTGAAGAGCCCACCCAGGCCGCCCCGGCACCGGCCACGACCGCCGAACCGGTCTCGGGCGAGGAGTCGGTGTGCGGGCTGGACGCCTCCGGAGGCACCACGCTCACGAAAGCGCCCGAGGACGTCGAATGGACCGCTCTCGGGGCGATCTACGCACCGTCCTCGGAGGAGCACGGGCCTGGCACCGTGGATGAGTCCACCGGCGTCCGTTCCTGCTTCTCGCACACGCCGGCAGGGGCGTTGCTCGCCTCTACCAACATGCTGATTTCCGGCAATGATCCACAGGTTCTTCTCGACACGATCAAGGCGCGAGTCATGGAGGGCCCTGGCAAGGACATCGCCATCGGCCAAGCACAGCAACGAGTGAGTGCGAACGATACGACGACAGTCCCGATGGAAGTGGCTGGCTTCCGGCTTCTGTCCTATGCCGAGGACAAGGCCACCGTCGAGGTGGTCCTGGCCGCCGATGACGGCACCGAGCAGGTCTACACCACGACAGCCACCGACATGGTCTGGCATAACGGCGACTGGCATTTCGCCCTTCAAGATGACGGCACAGGAGGCCCCGTGTCGGGGAGGGTCTCGGACCTCTCCGGCTACGTCGAGTGGGGGCCGGGCAATGGCTGACCAGGAGGAGTGCGGATTCCTCGATGGGATCTGCAAAGGCAAGGAAACGATCAGTGAGGCCTTGACCGGAGCAGCCGGTGACGCCCTGGATCAGATCGCCGACGGTGTGACCGCTGCCGTGGTCGACACGATCGCCTCCCTGGGGTCGATGTGGACTCGAATCGGTAGCGCCAGCCTCATCAGCGAGAACGGGGCCGGCGCTCAGACTCCGGTCCGGGGGGAGTTCAATGATCAGGTCGATCTGCTGCTGAGCTACGCGAGCTGGATCGGGCTGGGTGTGTGCGTGTTCGGGGTGCTGTTCCTGGGCATCGTGTTGGCCACCAACGCCCGCCGGGGTGATGGGGCCGGGCTGGTCAACACGGCCACCGTGTTGGCCTCCGGTGCGGCGCTGATCGGTGGGGCCACCAGCCTGATCGGCTTCCTCGTCCCCGCCCGGGCGGGGAACCTGTCCGGGTCGGTGGGCTTCATCCAGGACCAGACTTTTTACCTCACCCTGGCCGTGGCCGCGCTGAGCGTGATGATCGCCGGGGCTCAAATGGCCTGGACGCAGCGGGCTGAACCGGCCCGGGACCTGCTCAAGAATCTGCTCACCCTGGCCGTGGTGACCGCCTCCGGGGTCACCATCCTCAACGTCCTGGTGGCCGGTACCGACGCCCTGGCCGTGCAGATCATCGACTCCGCCATCGGGGAGGACTTCCAGACCGATGTGCTCCAGCTGTTGGCCCTGGACAACGCCACCAGCGCCGGTGCGGCGGATCCGGTGTGGTTGGGCGGCAACGTCATCCTGATCATCGTCGGCGGGGTCGTGGCGATCATCGTGAACCTCATCCAGTTGATGCTGATGGTGCTGCGCACCGGGATGCTGTTCTTGATGGCCGGGATCCTGCCCCTGTCGGCGGCGTTCCTGAACACCGAGACGGGGAAGAACTTCTTCCAGAAGGTCATCGCCTGGACCCTGGCCTTCGCCTTCTACAAGCCCGCCGCGGCGTTGATCTATGGGTTGGCGATCAAGATGTCCACCACCGGGGTGTGGGAGGACTCCGGCAGCGGGCTGGTCCAGTTCGCCGCCGGGCTGATGATGATCGTCGCCTCCGTGTTCGCCCTGCCCGTGCTCATCGGCTTCCTCAGCCCCGTGCTGGGCTCGATGTCCTCCTCCGGTGGTAGCAGCGGCGGGGCGCTGGGGATCGCGGCGATGGGCGCCGCGATCCCGCAAGGTGCGACCCACCTGGCTCGCTCGGGACGCGGGTTCGGCTCTGATTCCTCCTCCACGCCGCCCTCGAAGGGCAGTTCGGGTTCCGCGCCTGCTGGTCCGGCCTCGCCTGCCGGTGGGGCCAGCGGCACCGCTGGGGCCAGTGCCACTGGCACGGCGGGCTCCGCTGGTGCTGCGGCGGCGGGGGCAGCAGCTGCTCCTGTGGCGGCGGGCATGGCGGCCGCCAACGCCGTACAGAAGACCGGGGAAGCCGTCTCCCAGGCCACCGAGTCCAGCGCGAAGGCTGGCGCCTCCAGCACCGGGTCCGGTGCCGGCGGCACCGGTGCGGCAGGCGCATCCTCGACGGGTACCCCCGGCCAGGCCGGTGCGCAGAAGTCCTCTGCCGGGGCCGGAGCGCAGCCGACCCCCGGCACCGGTACGGCAGGGGCAACGCCTCTCACAGGAGCTCGTCCCACACCGGGGTCCGGTGCTGGTGCAGCACCGGCACGCTCCGGGGCCCGCCCCACGGGACCCACCGGCCCAAGACAGGCGGCGAAGGCCGCCCAGCAACAGGCACGTGCGTTCAAGGCACAGATCGCCAACGAGACCGGAAACGAGGGCCGCCCTGATGGCGCAGACCGAAGCTAAGACGAGCGAGAACCGGCCGCGGGTGTACGGCAATTTCCGCACCCCGACCTCCAAGGGCCTGGCCGGGCTCTCCACCGCCGGGACCGTGCTGCTGATCGGGGGTGTGGTCGGCGGGATCCTGCTGATGATGCTCAACCTGTGGCTGGTGGCCCTGGGCTTCGAAGCGGTGATTCTGACCCTGATCGCCCTGTCGATGCAGAAGAACAAGCACGGACGCACCCTGATCGAGCGCATCGTCCGGCGCGCCGGGTGGGCCAACGCCGTCTACTCCGGCGCCAACGTCTACCGGGCCGGCCCCGTGTCCCGGGTGCCTTCAGGCACCACGAAGCTGCCCGGGGTCTCGGCGCGCTCCACGATCACCGAGCACATCGACGGCTACGGCCGCCCCTTCGCCTTGGTCGAGGTCCCGCAGAAGCACCACTACACCGTGGTCTTCTCCTCCGAGCCCGACGGTGGGGGCATGGTCGATCAGGAGCACATCAATCGGTGGGTGGACCGCTGGTCGCACTGGCTGGGCATGCTCACCGACGAACCCGGGCTGACCGCCGCCTCGGTGACGATCGAGACCGCCCCGGACTCCGGGTACCGGCTGGCCCGGAAGATCGAAGCCCGCATGAGCCCCGACGCCCCGCAGTTCGCCCGCGACGTCATCAACGAGACCGTGCAGATGCTGCCCACCGGGGCCACCGTCACCCGGGCCTACATCGCGGTGACCTTCAAGGCGACCGTGCGGGCCGGCGGGCGCATCCGCAACGCCGCCGAGGTCGCCGATGACCTGGCCGCCCGTCTGCCCAACCTCACCCTCTCCCTCAACGACACCGGGGCCGGGGTGGCCGCCCCGCTCACCGCGCAGCAGCTGTGCGAGGTCATCCGGGTGGCCTACGACCCGGCCGAGGCGGTGCTCTTCGACCGGGCCCACTCCCAGGGCAAGGCCCCGGAACTGAACTGGAGTGAGGTCGGCCCCCAGGCCGCTGATACCTTCTGGAACTGCTACCACCACAACAACTCCTGGTCGAAGTCCTGGGCGATGTCCGTGCCCCCGCGCTCGACCGTCCAGGCCAACGTGCTCCAGGGGTTGATCGCCCCGAACCCGGAGCTGGTGCGCAAGCGCGTCACCCTGCTCTACCGCCCCATCGACCCCGCCAGGGCGGCGCAGATGGTGGAGAACGACATCAACACCGCCACCTTCAACGCCTCCTCCCGCAACCGGGCGACGGCCCGGGACACCCGGGAGACCCGCGCCGCCCAGGCCACCGCGGCTGAGGAGGCCGACGGTGCCGGGCTGCTGAACTTCGGGCTCGTGGTCACCGCCACGGTGCGTTCCAAGGGCGAGCTCGATGAGGCCGAGGCCATCATCGAGAACCTCGGGACCTCGGCGAGGATCCGCCTGGAGGAAGCCTACGGCGCCCAGGACTCCACCTTCGCCGCCGGCCTCCCCTTGGGCATCGTCATCCCCGACCACCTGGCCCTGCCCTCGACCGTGAGGAACGCCCTCTGATGGCCACCACGAAACGCAACCAGATCATCCTCCCGGCTTCCCGGGGCAACGCCTCAACCACCGTCCTGGACCGAGCGTTGACCCGCACGAAGCTGGGCAAGGTGTTCGCCAAGCCCCAGCGCACCGGCAGCACCTCGGTCACCGCCAAGCCGTGGGGTCGTCCGGGCCCGCGGGGCCACAAGGGCCGGGGTCTGGGCGAGGCGCAGCTGCTGCATCCGATCCGGGAGATGCGCGGCACCAACTATCAGGTGTGCGGGCTCTTCCCCTTCCCCATGGGCGGGGGCTCCCCGTTGGAAGGGGTGCCGTTGGGGCGGAACCTGCTGTCGGGGGAGCCGGTGTGCTGTGACCCGATCTCCTGGTTCCAGAAGCTGCGGGTGATCGCCAACCCCTCGGCCTTCATCATGGCCAACCCGGGGCTGGGCAAGTCTTCCCTGCTGCGGCGGATGGCCATCGGGTTGGCCGCCTTCGGGGTGTGGCCGATGGTCCTGGGAGACATCAAGGGCGAACACGTCGCCATGATCGAAGCCCTCGGCGGGGCCGTGCTGCCGCTGGGCCGCGGGGTCGGGCACATCAACCCGCTCGATGACGCCGGCGCCGTGGCGGCGGCCAAGCTGCTATCTCCTGCCAAGGCGGAGGAGCTGCTGGCCGATCTGCACACCCGGCGGTTCGACCTGATCCGGTCGCTGATCGCGATTCTGCGCAAGAAGCCGCTGGACGAGCGCGAGGATCAGATCCTGGATCGGTGCCTCACTGTCCTGGAAGCCCGCCACACCGTATCCGGCACGGTCCCGGTCATGGCGGATTTGCGCCAGGTGCTCAAGGACAAGCCGGTCGAGGTGCGCGAGGTCTCCCTGGATCGCGGCAACGATGAGCGTTACGAGGCCATCACCGAGGGCCTGGAGTCCTCGCTGAACTCCTTGTGTGGGACCGGGGCGTTCGGGCAGATGTTCGCTCGCCCCTCCACCAACAAGATCGACGCCTCGAGGCCGATGGTCTTCGACCTGTCGCGGATCTCCCAGTCCGAGTCCGATCTGCGGGCGGCCACGCTGTTGGCGTGCTGGTCGATTGGCACCGGAACGGTGCGGACCTCCAACATGCTGGCCGATGACGGGGTGATTGAGCGGCAGCGGTTCCTGCTCATCCTCGATGAGCTGTGGAACACCCTGGCGGCCGGGCCCGGCATCGTGGATCAGGTCAACGCGCTGACCCGTCTGAACCGGGAGATGGGGGTCGGGCAGATCATGGCCTCCCACACCCCGTCTGACCTGATGGCCGTCCGCGGTGAGGAGGACCGCGCGAAGGCCAAGGGCATCATGGACCGCTGCGGGATCAAGATCCTCGGCGGGCTGGCCAAATCCGAGATGCCGCTGCTCACCGAGTCCGTGCCGCTGTCGATGCGCGAGCAGGAACAGCTCGCTGCCTGGCAGGACCCGCCGGCCTGGAACCGCCGCGGGGACGAGGAGATCCAGTACACCAACGACGACGTGTACACCCCCACCGACGCATCGGCCATCAACGAGGCCGAGCTGCGGGCCTGGCTGGAAGACCCCGAGAACCGGGAATGGTACTTCGACGACCGCACCACCTCCCCGCCGCCGGGTCAGGGGAAGTTCTTCATCAAGGTCGGCGCCAGGGCCGGGATCCCGTTCTCGATGGAGTTCACCCCCACCGAGCGCCGGTCCCAGGTCCACGACACCGAGAAGAAGTGGCACGAGGCCAAGTTCCGCGCTGCTCAGGAGAGGGGCGAACGATGAGCTCCCTGGACCGCAAGTACAAAGCCGGCGGCGGGGAAGTCGCCCTGCTGCTCACCCTGCTCTTCGCCCTCGTCGGCGTCCCGGCCATCCTCTACGTCCTCGCCACTCTCGGGCACGCCCTCACTCCCCGTGCGGATCCGTTGCCCACCGGGTACTGGGAACGGTCCCTGGGTGTGATCACCGGAGACCTTTCGTGGCGCACCACCGAGATCGTCCTGGCGGCCGCCCTCGGGCTGGTGGCGGCGGCTCTGTTCGTGCTGTGGGGCTTCAAGCGCCACCAGAAGGCGAAGAAGGTCGTCAAGCACGACCGTGCCGCGCCGCGCATGGCGTCGGTGCGCGACGTCGCCCCCTTCACCGAGAAGCAGGCGAAGGCCAAAGCGGATCGCTTCGGCGTCGAGGCCCCGGGGGTGATGCTCGGGACGATGGTCCGCGGCGGACATACGTTGTACGCCTCCTGGGAGGACACCCTC
>NZ_JAVKPP010000037.1:0-6660 GCF_040980965.1 Kocuria sp. CPCC 205231
AGCTCGTAGGCGGCACGGAAAGCACGGATCGCGATCTCGCCGCGATTGGCCACCAGGATCTTGGAGAACATCAACACCCGTTCCGCACCCGGGGCCGTTCGGCGGACACCCGGGCACTGATTCGTCGAAGGTCGGACAACGTCGCGCACACGGTCAGCATGGCCGTCCGCGGGCGGTCCTGACCAGTGAACCACGCCACCCCGGGGCACACTGTGACTGCTGTCACAGAGCGACGTCGTGGTCAGCGTACACGGCGGCGGCGCGGGGGCGGGGCGGCCGCGGGCGGCTCCGCGCCGGAGCGGGGCGGAGCGCGCCCGCCCGGCTACGATGGGCGCAGCCGTCTCCTCGCCGCGGCCCCCGATCCCGGACCCGAGGAGCCGCTCCTCCCGTTTCCCCGCGAGCGAAGGGTGTCCCCTCCGTGCAGATCGTCAGCGTCAGCAGCCTCAAGGGCGGTGTCGGCAAGTCCTCCGTGACCCTGGGGATCGCCTCGGCGGCCCTGCAGGCGGGAGTGCCCACGCTGGTGGTGGACCTCGACCCGCACGCCGACGCCACGACCGGGCTGGGCGTGCACCCGGAGCGCGGTCACGACATCGGGGAGGTGCTGCGCAGGCCGCGCCGGGGAGCGCTCGAGCGCGTGGTCGTGGCCTCGGCCTGGGCGGTGCGGGCCGGCCTGGACAGCAGGGCCCTCGACGTCGCCCCGGGCTCGGCCCGCTCGTCCCACCTCGATCGCTCCGAGTACCGGGAGAAGGACCTCGGCCGGCTGGAGCGCGCGCTCTCCGGCGCCCAGGGGTACGACCTGGTGCTGGTCGACTGCCCGCCCACCCTGAGCGCGCTGACCCGCACGGCGTGGGCCGCCAGCGACAAGGTGCTCTCGGTGGCGGAGCCCTCGCTGTTCTCGGTGGCGGGCACCAAGCGCACGATGACGGCGATCGCCCAGTTCGAGCAGAGCCGCACGTGGGCCGTGCCGGCTGCCGGGGTGGTGGTCAACAAGGTCCAGCACTCGTCGGTGGAGCACCGGCACCGCCTGGACGAGCTGCAGGAGCTGTTCGGCCCCCTGCTGGTCAGCCCGGTGATCCCGGACCTGCCCGTCTGGCAGCAGGCGCAGGGCGCGGCCTGGCCGATCCACCGCTGGCCGGGAGCGGAGGCCCAGGACATCTCCGGGCGGTACACGGCGATCCTGCAGGGTCTGCTCGACGGCTCGTCCTGAGCCGCCCGGCTCAGCCCGCGCTCTGCCGGCGGGCCCGGCGCTCGGAGAGCTCGTCCCCGGGCAGCGGCTCCTGGGCGGGGGCGCGGTCCGCTCCGGTGTGCTCCCCGGGGAGCGCCGCGAGGGTCCCCTCGACCTCGCGCCACACCCGGCCCACGGCGATCCCGAAGACGCCCTGTCCGCCCTGCACCAGGTCGATGACCTCGTGGGGGGACGTGCACGCGTAGACGCTGGCGCCGTCGCTCATCATGGTGAGCCGGGCCAGGTCCTCCACGCCCTGGGCGCGCAGCGCCCCCACGGCGGTGCGGATCTGCTGCAGGGAGACGCCGGTGTCCAGGAGCCGCTTGACGATCTTCAGGACGAGGATGTCGCGGAAGCTGTAGAGCCGCTGCGTGCCGGACCCGGAGGCGCCGCGCACGGTGGGCTCCACGAGACCGGTCCGCGCCCAGTAGTCGAGCTGCCGGTAGGTGATGCCCGCGGCCTTGCAGGCGGTGGGGCCGCGGTAGCCGACGGACTCGTCCCGGATCACGGAGTCGTCGAAGAGGACGCCCTGGGTGCCGTGCGCCGGAGGGCCGCCGGGCTGCTCGCGTTCGCTCACGCCGCCTCCTCGCTCGTGGACCCGGTGCTCGCGGCGCCGGGAGTGGATGGTCTCACAGAGACGTCCGGATCCCCCCGGGAACACCTCGAGTACACCTTATGACGGTAGACCTCCCCGGGGACGGGGTCAAAGACATCAGGGGCCGGGACCCCGTGTCGGGCGGATGGGGACGGCTCAGAAGTCCTCGGGGTCGACGTTGTCGAGGAAGTCGCGGAACTGCTCGACCTGCGTCTCCGGGGGCAGCTGCGGCTCTCCCTCCCCCGCGCGGGGGGACGGCTCCCGCAGCTCCCCGTCCCCGCTCATCACGAGACCGGCTTCGTCGAGGACGGTCTCGGTGCACAGGATGGGGCAGTCGGTGCGGGCGGCCAGGGCGATCGCGTCCGAGGCGCGGGAGTCGACGACCGTGCCGTCCGAGAACTCGAGCGCGGCGTGGAAGACCCCCTCCTCCACCGTGTGGATCCGCACCCGGGTGAGCGTGCGCCCGAACGCGGTGGCCACCGACAGCACGAGGTCGTGCGTCAGGGGCCGGGGCGGCTCGATCCCCTGCACGGCGAAGACGATGGACGTCGCCTCGTTCGTGCCGATCCAGATCGGCAGGTGCCGTCCGCCCTCGACCTCGCGGAGGACGACGACGGGCTGCGCCGACGGCACGTCCATGCGGACGCCCGCGATCTCCATCAGGACCTGGTGCACGGCCACGTCAGCCCTCCACCGCGGCGCGCTCCTGGAGCGCGGCGATCTCCGAGCGCACGAGCGAGGTGTGGATGGTGAGGCACAGGCCCGAGATCTCCTGGGCGCGCTCGACCGCGCGTGCCCTCGAGGCGGCGTCCCGGCGGGAGGTGAGGGGCGCGACGGCGCGCTCCACGAGGCCCAGTTCCCGGTCCGCGGCGGCCTTGAAGGGGCGCAGGTGGCGCGGTTCCAGACCGTGGGCCGTCAGCGCGAGGGCCGCCCGGGTGATGGCGAGGGCGTGGTCGTCGAAGGCCCCGTTCTGCTCCCGGATCAGCCCGTAGCTCACGAGCTCCCGGACGAGCGGGATGCCGGCGCCCGTGCGGGCGGCGAGCTCCCGCAGGTTGTAGGTGCGCGGCGCGCTGACGACCGGCAGGGGGGCGGTGACCGGATCGGCGGGCTCCGCGGTGCGCCGGGCGTCGTCGGCGCGGGCGTCCTCGTCGGCGTCCAGCCGCTCCCGGATCACCTTCAGCGGGAGGTAGCGGTCGCGCTGGAGCTCCAGGATCCGGCGCAGCCGGTCCACGTCCGCGCGCGAGAACTTGCGGTAGCCGGACGCGGTGCGCGCCGGGTGGACCAGGCCCTTGTCCTCCAGGAAGCGCAGCTTCGAGGCGGTGATGCCGGGGTGGTCCTCGCCGAGCTCCTTGAGCACGGCGCTGATGCCCACCCGGGCCTCGTGCTGGACGTCGTCCCGGTGGGGATCGGTCTCCGCGGGGTCGGTCATGGCTCCCTTCTACTGGTCCGACTGCGAGCGCAGCGAACGGTAGAACGTGAACCGGAACTTCCCGATCTGGACCTCGTCGCCGTTGTCCAGCTGCGCGCTGTCCACGCGGTCGCCGTTGACGTAGGTGCCGTTCAGGGATCCGGAGTCGATGATCTCGAAGGAGTCGCCGCGCCGGACGAACCGCGCGTGCCGGCGCGAGACGGTGACGTCGTCCAGGAAGATCTCGGAGGACGGGTGGCGGCCGGCGGGGACCTCGTCCCGGTCCAGCAGGAAGCGTGACCCGGAGCCGCCGCTGTCGTGGGCCACGAGCAGGGCGCTGCGCGGCGGGAGCGCGGAGACCGCCGAGCTCTCCTCGGGGGAGAGCTTGTGCGAAGCCGCGTGCGAGAGGACCTCGGCCACGATCTGGATCGACGTGGTCTCCGGCTCCCCCTGGGGTGCGTTCGAGCCGTTCTGGGTTCTGGACATCTCTTCCCTCGACTGGTGACGTGTTGGTGGACGGGTCCTGTGGGACCCCTGCCCCGCGACCTCCTGTCCCGGCGGTCCCCGGGCGACCGGCCGGAGCCACCCGGTTGCTTGTCAGTGTACCGGGTGGTGGAGACACGGAGGGGCGGCCGGGACACGTCCCGGCTCGCGCGTGGTCGGGTCCTGCGCGGGTCAGTCGAGCTGGGCGGCGTACCCCTCGGCGTCGAGCAGCCCGGAGCGGTAGTCCTCGCCGGAGGGGCGGACCGCGAACAGCCAGCCCTCCGCGTAGGGGGCGGAGTTCACGGTCCCGGGCTCGGCCTCGAGCGCCTCGTTGACCGCGGTGACCTCGCCGGAGACGGGGGCGAAGATGTCGCTCACGGACTTGGTGGACTCGATCTCGCCCACGGCGGCGCCCGCCTCGACGCTCTCCCCCACCTCGGGCAGCTGGACGAACACGACGTCGCCCAGCTCGCCCTGCGCGTGGTCGGTGATCCCGATGCGCACCGCGCCGTCGGCGTCGGGGCCCGCGATCCACTCGTGCTCGGCCGTGTAGGACAGGTCGGCGGGGATGTTGCTCATGGGGTGGCTCCTGGTCCGGCGGGTGCGGTCGGCTCGATTATGGCACAGACGTCCCCGTGTCCCGAGGGCGCGGGACCTCGCGGGTGTCGGCCGCTCAGCGGCCCTCCCACGCGGTGATCTCGGCGTGGATCGCCCGCTTGCGCTCCGTCCCCGCGAAGGACGCGTCCACCGAGTTGCGGGCCAGTGCGACGGCCTGCTCGTCGGTCAGTCCCAGCGCGTCGCGCAGGTCCTGGAAGACGTCTCCCACGTAGCCGCCGAAGTAGGCCGGGTCGTCGGAGTTGACCGTGACCAGCAGTCCGCGCTCGAGCATGTCCAGGACCGGGTGGTCGGCGAGCGTGTCGACCACGCGCAGCCGCACGTTGGACAGCGGGCACACGGTGAGCGGGACCCGCTCCGCGACGAGGCGGTCCACGAGCTCCGGGTCGCTCAGGCACTGGATGCCGTGGTCCACCCGCTCCACGCGCAGCACGTCGAGGGCCTCCCGGACGTACTCGGGACCCGCCTCCTCCCCCGCGTGGGCGACGACGTGCAGTCCGGCCGCCCGCGCCCGCGCGTAGACCTCCTCGAAGAGCGCCGGGGGATGGCCGACCTCGGCCGAGTCGAGGCCGATCCCGTCGATGCGCGGCAGCTGGTCCCCGAGGGAGTCGAAGAGCTCGACGGCCTCCGCGGCGGGCCGGTCCCGCAGGAAGCACAGCAGCAGCGTGCTGGTCAGGCCGTGCTCGGCCCGGGCGGCGTCGAGGGCGGCGCGGATGCCGTCGACCACCGTCCCGAGCGGCACGCCCCGGGCGGTGTGCGCCTGCGGGTCGAAGAAGACGTCGACGTGCCGCAGGCCCTGCGCCGCCGCGCGCTCGAGGTAGGCCCGGGTCAGCGCCTCGAAGTCGGAGGCGTCGCGCAGCACCGCCATCGTGGCGTAGTAGAGCGCGAGGAACGAGGACAGGTCCTCGAAGTCGTACTGCCGCCGCAGCTCCTCGACGGAGCCGTAGGGCATCTCCACCCCGTTCTTGGCGGCGAGCGCGAACGCGAGCTCGGGCTCGAGGGTGCCCTCGATGTGCAGGTGCAGCTCCGCCTTGGGCAGGGTGTGCAGGTCGTTCAACTCCGGCGCTCCTTCGCGGTCGGCCCCGGGGACCGGAGCACTCGACGTCCCGTGCAGTGTATGCGCCGCGGTCGGCGGCGGGGCTCCGCCCCCGCTGCCGGGTCGCCCCGCACCGCCCGACCGCCGTCGGCTCCGCGGCCGGAGTGCTCTAGGCTCGCGAGCGGAGCCGCTCGGAGGAAGGAGTGCCGGATGTCCGGTGTCGTGGTGGTCGGACAGGTGGGACGGGATCTCGTGCTGACCGTGGCGGAGCTGCCGGCGGAGGGCGGTTCCGCCGACGTGCTCGAGCGGCAGGAGCTGCTCGGCGGCAAGGGCGCGAACCAGGCCGTGGCGTGCCGCCAGCTCGGCGCCGAGGTCGCCCTGGTGGGGGTCGTGGGCACCGACTCCGCCGGCACGGAGGTGCTCGCCCAGGCCGCGGCCGACGGGATCGACGTCGGCGCCGTGGTGCGCCGCGCCGGCGCCCCGACCGCGCTGCTCGTCGACCTCGTGGGGCCGCGCGGGGTCCGCCGCCTGCTGGAGGACGTGGACGCCGGGATGCTGCTGGACGCCGGGGACGTGCGCGCGAGCCGGGACCTGCTGCGCTCGGCGGACGCCGTGCTGGTGCAGCTGCAGCAGCCGGGGGCGGCCGTGACGGAGGCCCTCGAGGCGGCCGCGGCGGGGGGCGCGATCGTGGTGGCCGACGGCGCCCCGGCGGACGGGGCGGTGCGCCGGCGGGTGCTGGGCACCGCGGACGTGGTGCGCGCGGACACCGCCGAGACGGAGGCACTGGTGGGCTGGGCGCCGCAGGACGTGCCGGGGACGGTGCGGGCCGCGGAGTCGCTGCTCGCGGAGGGCCCGCGCGTCGTCGCCCTGGCCACCGGCGAGGGCGACGTGGTCGCCTGGCCGGGCGGGCACGTGCTCCTGCCCCACCTGGGCGAGGATCCCGTGGACCCCACCGGGGCGGGCGACTCGTTCGTGGCCGCGCTCACCGTCGCGCTGCTGCGCGGGGAGAGCCCCGAGTCCGCCGCCTGGTGGGCCGCGGCGGCGGCGGCCGAGGTGGTCGGCAGCGCCGGCGGCCGGCCGGACCTCGACCTGGACCGGCTGCGGGAGTCGGCCTCCCGGGCCCGCCGGTAGGCAGCACGGGTGCCGGAGGCGCCGTCCCCGGGAACGAGAGAAGGCCGGTGGTCCGCGTTCCCGCGGTCCACCGGCCTCGAATCGTCGGGCTGACAGTGTGCTGGTTCAGGACATAGGCAAGGCATGTCTCGGGACATCGGCAACATGAGGTCGCACATCCGCGGCAG
>NZ_JAVKPP010000038.1:0-5744 GCF_040980965.1 Kocuria sp. CPCC 205231
TGTGACTGTCGACGGTAAATGGCGGTGTTCTGGCAGAGGTAATTGGCGGCTGTGGTACTCCTGTGGCCTCAGATGTAGCTGCAGATCTGGGTGGCATCGCACTGGGTGGGGTCGCCTTGGGAGGCGGCCTGGTAGTGCTCGGCCACGGAGGCCCTTAGAGCGGTGAGTTCAGCGATTTGCTGGTCGAGGTCGGTGAGTTGCTGGTCCAGCTGGGCGGCTACGTGGGCGCAGGGGGCCTGCCCGGCGTCGCGTACCTGCAGGATCTTCCGGATCTCGGTCAGGGTGAGTCCGGCGAGTTTGCTGCGGCGGATGAACTGCAGGCGGGCGACGGTCTCTGGTGGGTAGTCGCGGTACCCGTTGGGACCGCGGTGCACCGGGGCGAGAAGTCCTTGCTGTTCGTAGAACCGTAGGGCTTTGGTGGTCATCTCGGCCGCTGCGGCGGCTTCACCGATCCGCACGGTGTACCTCGATCCTGGACTGTCTTGTGGCCTTCCACGGTAGAGGAAGGTTCCGGCGCAGAGTTCTGCCTGACCCGGAGGGGGTCGGTGGTCATCCGGGTTCGGTGCGGGAGCGGTCGGTTTCGACGGCCTGCCAGGTCTTGCGGGCGGCGATGAGCACCGGGTCCCACGCCGGGGAGAAGGGTGGGGCGTAGGAGAGGTCGATGTTGAGCAGCTCCTCCACCGGGGTCTCGTGCCACAGCGCCACGGAGAGCACGTCGATGCGTTTGGCCGCGCCTTCTTCCCCGACGATCTGGGCGCCGAGCAGTCGTCCGGTGCCGCGTTCGGCGATGAGCTTGGTGCGGATGGGTTTGGCCCCGGGGTAGTAGCCGGCCCGGGTGGTGGAGTCGACCACCGCGGTGATGGGGTCGAACCCGGCTGCCTGCGCTTCGAGTTCCCCGAGGCCGGTGCGTCCGACTTCGACGTCGCAGATCTTGGTCACGGCGGTGCCGAGCACTCCGGGGAAGGTGGCGTAGCCGCCGCCGATGTTGATTCCGGCGGTGCGGCCTTCCTTGTTGGCGTGGGTGCCCAGCGGGAGGGCCACGTGGCGGCGGGAGACGCGGTGGAACTTCTCCACGCAGTCCCCGGCTGCCCACACCCCCTCGATGCCGGTGCGCAGCCGGCGGTCCACCGTGATCGCACCCGTCGCCCCCAGGGGGATCCCGGCGCGGGCGGCCAGGGCGGTGTTCGGGGTCACACCCAGGCCCAGGATCACCAGATCGGTGGGGATGGTGGCCTGGTCGGTGACCACGGCGGTGACCTGCCCGTTGTGGGTGTCGAAGCCGGTGACGGTCTCCTCCATCCGCACCTCCATCCCGAAGCCTTCCATCGCGGAGGCGATGAGCGCGCCCATGTCGGGGTCCAGGCCCGGCAGCGGGGCCGGGGGGCGTCCGATCACGGTGATGTCCACGCCCCAGGCGCACAGGGCCTCGGCCAGCTCCAGGCCGATGTAGCCGGCCCCGACGACCACCGCCCGGCCCGGCCGGTCCTGCTCCAGCACTGCGCGCAGGGCGAGGCCGTCGTCGAGGGTCTGGACCCCGTGGATGCCGTGTGCCCCGATCCCGGGCAGGGGCGGGCGTGCCGGGGTGGCGCCGGTGGCGACCATGAGCTGGTCGAAGCCCTCCCACCTCTCCCGGCCGGCGGCCAGGTCGCGGACCAGTACGGCGCGGCGGTGGAGGTCGATCTCCAGGACCTCATGGCCGGTGCGGGCGTCGATGGCGTGGTGGTCGCGGAACTGCTGCGGGGTGCGGGCGATCAGCTCCGTGGTGTCGGCGACGTCCTTGCCGATGAAGTAGGGAATGCCGCAGGCCGAATACGAGGTGTAGTGACCGCGTTCGAAGGCCACGATCTCCAACTGCTCCCGGGGTAGCTGGCGGCGGGCGGCGGAGGCCGCGCTCATCCCCGCGGCATCCCCGCCGATGACGACCAATCGCTGGACCATGACTACCCCTTTCGTGCAGTGGCTCGTGAAGCGTGGGCCTGAGGCCGTGCTCGATGTTCAAGGCCTCTGGCTCCACCCGTGGGTGGAGGGCCGGCCCGCTCGAGGCCGGTCCTCAGGCGGCGCAGCAGGAGAGTTTGGAGACGTCGGTGCGGAAGGACTGGGCGGCGATCTTGAGTCCTTCGGCCATCGTCAGATACGGGCACCACAGGGTGGCGACCTGATCCACCGTCATCGAGGCGGAGAGCATGTAGACGCCCGCCGCGGCAAGCTCCCCGGCGTCCTTGGCCACCGCGGTGATGCCCACGACGCGTCCGGTCTCTGCCTCGGCGACGATCTTGACGAACCCGCGGGTGTCACGGTTGACCAGCGCCCTCGGCACGTACTCCAGGGGCAGCACCCGGCATTCGCAGGCCAGACCGGCCTGCCGGGCCTGCTGGTCGGTCATGCCCACCGCCGCGATGGCCGGGGTGGTGAAAGTGACCCGCGGCAGGTGGGTGTAGTCGATCTCCTGGCCGGTGTGGTGAAAGGCGTTCTCCACTGCGGTGACCCCGTGGGCCGAGGCCACGTAGACGTACTGGGGGTGCCCGGTCACGTCCCCGGCCGCCCACACCCTGGGGTGGGAGGTGGCCATCCGGGCGTCGACCACGATCTCGCCGTGCTCACCGGTGTCCACCCCGACCGAGCCGAGGTCCAGGTTCTCGGTGACCGGACGGCGCCCGACCGCGACCATGAGCCGGGTCGCCCGCAGGGTTTCCTGCCCGCCCGGGCCCGTGACGGTGGCCACCACCTCCCCGGTATCCCGGTCGGGAGCCACGGAGGAGACGGTGGCCCGGCGGAGCACCCGGATGCCCTCCTCGGCGAACACGCCCATCAAGGTGCGGGAGACCTCCGGTTCCTCATGGGAGGCCAGCCGGGACCGCACGACCATGGTGACCTTCGAGCCCAGGCGGGCGAAGAGCTGAGCCTGCTCCATGCCCACGTACCCGCCGCCGATGATCAGCAACGACTCCGGCACCTCGTCCAGGTCCATGGCCGTGGTGGACGTCAGGTAGTCCACCTCCGCCAAGCCCTCGACGTCCGGGACGATCGGGGTGGAGCCGGTGGCCACCAGATAATGGGCCGCCCGCACCTGCTGACGGGTACCGTCGGCTCCGGTGACCTCCAGCGCCGGGTCCTCGGCGGTTCCGGTGAACACGGCTTCGCCGGTGGCCAGTTCCCAGCCGTAGTCGGCGATCAGATCGAGGTACTTGTCCGAGCGCATCCCCTCCACCAGCGCGTCCTTACCGGTGATCAGCCCGGGCATGTCCACTCGGGCGGCCGACGTGCTCAGGCCGGGGAACCGTCCTGTGGCGTCCAGCGCCATGTGGCGGGCCTCGGCGGCGGCCAGCAGCGCCTTCGACGGCACGCACCCGGTGTTCACACAGGTACCCCCGACCATGGCACGCTCGACCATCACCACTGATTTGCCGAGATTGGTGGCCCGGATCGCGGCGGCGAAAGCACCACCGCCGGAACCGATGATCGCCAGGTCCACTTCGTGCGTTCCAGTCTCAGGCATGGCCGGCCTCCGTAAATCCGTGATGAAGGCCCCGAGTGGCCTTCTGTGTGCTGCGCTCTGCGCCCAGCCTGCACCTTCCCCTAGAGAGGAAGGTCAAGACGTCGTCGCGGCAACGTCGTGTGCACGACCGTATTCGCCGCAGACCCGGCGGCCTTCTCGAGGAGTCGCTGCCAAAGGCCACTGTCTGGCTGGTGGATCTCAGGAGCCGGTGGCCGGCCTGTGTGGTCAGTGACCGATGAGGAGTGCGTCGCGGGCGGCTTCGACGACTTCGGGGGTGACGGTGGCCAGGTGATTGATCTCCAGGATGCGTCTGATCTGGGTGAGGAGGCGGTCGACGAGGCGGAAGTTGCCGCCGGTGATCCGGGCGATGGTGGCGACTGCGACCGTCTGGGTGAACTCGTCGTCACCGGCCAGTCCGTCGGTGTGCCAGCGGCGGACCAGGACGGCGGTGAGCTCTTCAGGGGTGAGCTGGCGGTATTTGTGGGCGAAACCGACCCGGCTGTAGAGCTGGGGGTAGCGCCCCAGGCGCTTGTCGATGCCGGGCATCCCGATGAGGATCATCCCGATGGTGTGGCGGTCGTAGTAGTCGCGAACCTGTTCCAGTCCGGTCGTCTTGAGCCGGTCGGCCTCGTCGATGATGAGCAGCTCGGTGAGCCCGGAGGACCGCGATTCGGGGTGCACGAACGGGTCGACCCGGCCGTGGCGGTGGTAGTCGATGGCGTAGGAGATCTGCTGGCAGGACCGCGGCAGGGCTTGGTCGACCTGGCGGGGGCTGGCGTTGACGGTCGGGGTCCACAGCGCGGTGCGGGCCTGCAGGACCCGCTCGGGAATGGGGCCGGGCCCGCGGTCCTCGCCCAGGTCTCGTTGCCACTGCTCCCATTCCGGGGCCCCGGCGTAGTGCCGGGCCGAGAGCGTCTTGCCGACCCCGGGTGGGCCCCAGCAAACGCCGATGTAGCGGTGGGCGCGGACGGTGTCGGCGAACTCGGTGAAGCGGCGGTGCTCCCGCGTGGGCAAGAACGCCGGTGCGCCCGGATACGGGGGTGAGGTGAGCCCGTTGATCTCTCCGAACGTGCCGGAGAGGAACCGCCGGCCGTCGTCGTCCTTGCCCAGCAAGCTCCGCGTGGAGTCGGGCTCAGTCGGTGGCATAGGTCCGCAACCGGTGTCGGGGCGCCCGATCCGCCGGCATGTGCTCCGCTGGGTCCAGCGCCGGGGCGGGTGGTGGTGCCCAGCGGTCGTCGGTGGGCAGGGCGTCGGCGAGACTGCGCCGGGCGCGCAGCTGCTGCTTGAGCGCGGCGCGCCGGGCGCCCCGGGCCTGCTGCAGCTGCTGGAGGGTGACCGTCTCGGCGGCCAGTTCGGGGGCGATCGCCCGACACAGGTAGGTGTCCTGGTGGTAGACGCGCACCTCGCCGGCGTCGCGGGGGTCGTAGCGGATGGTCACGGTCTCAGAGACATAGGCGGCCAGCACCGGGGAGATGTAGCGGGTGCCCTGGAAGCGGATGCCGTCGCGCTGGACGATGCGGGTGGTCGCGGCGGTGAGCAACAACAGGTCGAGGTCCTCGCCCCGGGCCGGGGCCCGGGGAATCCACCCGGCCCCGATCCAGCGGGCGGCCGGGGCCTGGCCGGTCTCGGAGTGCACCCGACAGTGGTAGTCCTCGATGAGGTAGCGCCCCAGCACCGCGTCGAGCTGCTCCAGGCTCAGGGCGGGTGGTGAGGTGGGCCTGCCGCCGGTGCCGTGCGGGATGTACCCGGGCAGGTGCGGGAGCACCTCGGTGGTGATCGTACCGTAGAAGCGTTCGATCTTCCCCCGACCCTGCGGGACCCCGACACGGGAGTGGATCAGCCGGATGTGGGTGTCCAGGCAGACCCGCTCCAGCCGGGTGCTGGTGAAGTCGGCCCCGTGGTCGCTGTAGAGCACCTCGGGCAGCCCCTGCACCGGCCACCGCGGGTCAGGCTTGGCCCGCACCGCCTGGTGCAAGGCCAGGGCGGTCTGCTCGGCATTCGGGGCGCCGAGGAAAACGGTGTAGCCCGCGACCGCGCGGGAGTAGTCATCGAGGATCACGGTCAGCCACGGCCGCACCGGGCGTCCCCGGTGCTCGAGGATCTCGACGTCGAGCAGAGTGTGGTCGGCCTGCCACTGCTCATTGGGCCTCACCGCCGACCGCCGGTGCACCAGCTCGAACCGGTCCCGGTAGGCGGTGTCTCCTTCCAGGGCCAGGGTGCGCAGCCCGGGGTCGATGGCGGCGATCAC
>NZ_JAVKPP010000039.1:0-5481 GCF_040980965.1 Kocuria sp. CPCC 205231
GGTCTGTTGTTTGAGAACTCAATAGTGTGCCATGTTTGTTGATACCGGATGTTTTATTCGGTTGATTGGTTGTCGCCGTCCTGCCTCCGTGGGGTGGTGGCGACATTTTCAGCCGGGGTTTGATGTTTTCGTTGTTTTTTTGACGGAGAGTTTGATCCTGGCTCAGGACGAACGCTGGCGGCGTGCTTAACACATGCAAGTCGAACGATGATGCCCAGCTTGCTGGGCGGATTAGTGGCGAACGGGTGAGTAATACGTGAGTAACCTGCCCTTGACTCTGGGATAAGCCTGGGAAACTGGGTCTAATACTGGATACTACCTCTTGCCGCATGGTGGGTGGTGGAAAGGGTTTTACTGGTTTTGGATGGGCTCACGGCCTATCAGCTTGTTGGTGGGGTAATGGCTCACCAAGGCGACGACGGGTAGCCGGCCTGAGAGGGTGACCGGCCACACTGGGACTGAGACACGGCCCAGACTCCTACGGGAGGCAGCAGTGGGGAATATTGCACAATGGGCGGAAGCCTGATGCAGCGACGCCGCGTGAGGGATGACGGCCTTCGGGTTGTAAACCTCTTTCAGTAGGGAAGAAGCGAGAGTGACGGTACCTGCAGAAGAAGCGCCGGCTAACTACGTGCCAGCAGCCGCGGTAATACGTAGGGCGCAAGCGTTGTCCGGAATTATTGGGCGTAAAGAGCTCGTAGGCGGTTTGTCGCGTCTGCTGTGAAAGCCCGGGGCTCAACCCCGGGTCTGCAGTGGGTACGGGCAGACTAGAGTGCAGTAGGGGAGACTGGAATTCCTGGTGTAGCGGTGAAATGCGCAGATATCAGGAGGAACACCGATGGCGAAGGCAGGTCTCTGGGCTGTTACTGACGCTGAGGAGCGAAAGCATGGGGAGCGAACAGGATTAGATACCCTGGTAGTCCATGCCGTAAACGTTGGGCACTAGGTGTGGGGGACATTCCACGTTTTCCGCGCCGTAGCTAACGCATTAAGTGCCCCGCCTGGGGAGTACGGCCGCAAGGCTAAAACTCAAAGGAATTGACGGGGGCCCGCACAAGCGGCGGAGCATGCGGATTAATTCGATGCAACGCGAAGAACCTTACCAAGGCTTGACATTCACCGGACCGCCCCAGAGATGGGGTTTCCCTTCGGGGCTGGTGGACAGGTGGTGCATGGTTGTCGTCAGCTCGTGTCGTGAGATGTTGGGTTAAGTCCCGCAACGAGCGCAACCCTCGTTCTATGTTGCCAGCACGTGATGGTGGGGACTCATAGGAGACTGCCGGGGTCAACTCGGAGGAAGGTGGGGATGACGTCAAATCATCATGCCCCTTATGTCTTGGGCTTCACGCATGCTACAATGGCCGGTACAAAGGGTTGCGATACTGTGAGGTGGAGCTAATCCCAAAAAGCCGGTCTCAGTTCGGATTGAGGTCTGCAACTCGACCTCATGAAGTCGGAGTCGCTAGTAATCGCAGATCAGCAACGCTGCGGTGAATACGTTCCCGGGCCTTGTACACACCGCCCGTCAAGTCACGAAAGTTGGTAACACCCGAAGCCGGTGGCCTAACCCCTTGTGGGAGGGAGCCGTCGAAGGTGGGACTGGCGATTGGGACTAAGTCGTAACAAGGTAGCCGTACCGGAAGGTGCGGCTGGATCACCTCCTTTCTAAGGAGCCGTTGACCGCCGTGTGGTGGTCGCCCCCGCTTCAGTGCCCGTCCGTGGTGCTGGTGGGGTGAGCTCATGGGTGGAATATCAACGAGCAAGTGGCCGCACTCCTCCTGTGCTTCCCGGGTTCCGATCCGGCGGGTGCGGGGGTTGCCGGCCGGGTCGGGTCCTAGTACCTGTCCCATCGTGGTGGACCCTGTGGGGTTCGCACGGTGTGGGTGGTGGAAGAGAACCGGTCCGGTGGTGGGTGTGGTCCGTGGCGCACTATTGGGTCCTGAGACAACAGGCCCCGTCCTCCTTTGGTGGGGGTGGGGGTGTTGTGTCGCAGGTTCCCGGCGTCCTGCCGGTGGTCGTGTCCCCTTCGTAGGGGGTGCTGCCACCAGTGTGCAGGGTGTGCGGGTTGTTGTTTGAGAACTGTATAGTGGACGCGAGCATCTTAAGAACAGGTGCCGCAGGCAGCCGGGCGTCGCTCCCTTCGCGGGGGGTGTGTCTGGTGGGTTGTGGTGCCGTGTTCGTGATTGATCGCCGAGATACCGCTGCCGTACCCCGTTGGGGTGTGGTGGTGGTGGTATCGGTGTGTTCTGTGATCATGTGGCAAGTTTTTAAGGGCGCACGGTGGATGCCTTGGCATCAGGAGCCGATGAAGGACGCGGTAATCTGCGATAAGCCTCGGGGAGCTGATAAACGAGCTGTGATCCGAGGGTCTCCGAATGGGGAAACCCCACTACGTGTTATGCGTGGTGACCCGCACCTGAATTCATAGGGTGTGTGGAGGGAACGTGGGGAAGTGAAACATCTCAGTACCCACAGGAAGAGAAAACAACAGTGATTCCGTCAGTAGTGGCGAGCGAACGCGGAAGAGGCCAAACCGATGGTGTGTGATACCCGGCAGGGGTTGCATCATCGGGGTCGTGGGGCGTGTCGTCCCGGGTCTGCCGGCCCGGGCGTGTGAGTGCAGGGCGATAGTCGAACCGGTGTGAGTGCCGGACCGGAGAGGGTGAGAGTCCCGTAGACGAAATCGTTGCTGCCGCACGGTACGCGTACCCAAGTAGCACGGGGCCCGAGAAATCCCGTGTGAATCTGCCAGGACCACCTGGTAAGCCTAAATACTACCTGATGACCGATAGCGGACCAGTACCGTGAGGGAAAGGTGAAAAGTACCCCGGGAGGGGAGTGAAATAGTACCTGAAACCGTGTGCCTACAAACCGTCGGAGCCCTACAAGGTGACGGCGTGCCTTTTGAAGAATGAGCCTGCGAGTTAGTGTTACGTCGCGAGGTTAACCCGTGAGGGGTATCCGTAGCGAAAGCGAGTCTGAACAGGGCGAGTGAGTGGCGTGATCTAGACCCGAAGCGAAGTGATCTACCCATGGCCAGGTTGAAGCGCGTGTAAGAGCGCGTGGAGGACCGAACCCACTTCAGTTGAAAATGGAGGGGATGAGCTGTGGGTAGGGGTGAAAGGCCAATCAAACTTCGTGATAGCTGGTTCTCCCCGAAATGCATTTAGGTGCAGCGTTACGTGTTTCTTGCCGGAGGTAGAGCTACTGGATGGCCGATGGGCCCTACAAGGTTACTGACGTCAGCCAAACTCCGAATGCCGGTAAGTGAGAGCGTAGCAGTGAGACTGTGGGGGATAAGCTTCATAGTCGAGAGGGAAACAGCCCAGACCACCAACTAAGGCCCCTAAGCGTGTGCTAAGTGGGAAAGGATGTGGAGTTGCTTAGACAACCAGGAGGTTGGCTTAGAAGCAGCCACCCTTGAAAGAGTGCGTAATAGCTCACTGGTCAAGTGATTCCGCGCCGACAATGTAGCGGGGCTCAAGTACACCGCCGAAGTTGTGGCATTGCACCAATGATACCCAACCGGTCTTCGGACCGGTTCAGGTGGTGCGATGGGTAGGGGAGCGTCGTGTGGGCAGTGAAGCTGCGGGGTGACCCAGTGGTGGAGCCCACACGAGTGAGAATGCAGGCATGAGTAGCGAATGACGGGTGAGAAACCCGTCCGCCGGATGATCAAGGGTTCCAGGGTCAAGCTAATCTGCCCTGGGTCAGTCGGGACCTAAGGCGAGGCCGACAGGCGTAGTCGATGGACAACGGGTTGATATTCCCGTACCGGCGAAGAACCGCCCCTATCGAACCGGGGACACTAACCACCCGAACCGGGCCATGCGGTGACCATTGGTCGCCGCCGGCTCCGGGGAGCGTGGGACCTGAACCGGGGAGGTAAGCGTATTAACAGGTGTGACGCAGGAAGGTAGCCGAGCCGGGCGATGGTAGACCCGGTCTAAGCGTGTAGGGCGATCCGTTGGCAAATCCGCGGATCATTGAGCCTGAGACGTGACGGGACCCCCATTCGTGGGGGGATTCGGTGATCCTATGCTGCCGAGAAAAGCATCGACGCGAGGTTCCAGCCGCCCGTACCCCAAACCGACACAGGTGATCAGGTAGAGAATACTAAGGCGATCGAGAGAATCATGGTTAAGGAACTCGGCAAAATGCCCCCGTAACTTCGGGAGAAGGGGGGCCCCGACCGTGGACACCACTTGCTGGTGCGAGCGGGTAAGGGCCGCAGAGACCAGGGGGAAGCGACTGTTTATCAAAAACACAGGTCCGTGCGAAGTCGCAAGACGATGTATACGGACTGACTCCTGCCCGGTGCTGGAAGGTTAAGAGGACCTGTTAGCCTCACGGCGAAGCGGAGAATTTAAGCCCCAGTAAACGGCGGTGGTAACTATAACCATCCTAAGGTAGCGAAATTCCTTGTCGGGTAAGTTCCGACCTGCACGAATGGAGTAACGACTTCCCCGCTGTCTCAACCATGAACTCGGCGAAATTGCAGTACGAGTAAAGATGCTCGTTACGCGCAGCAGGACGGAAAGACCCCGAGACCTTTACTATAGTTTGGTATTGGTGTTCGGTGTGGCTTGTGTAGGATAGGTGGGAGACGGTGAAGCGGGCACGCCAGTGCACGTGGAGTCAACGTTGAAATACCACTCTGGTCACTCTGGACATCTAACTTCGGCCCGTGATCCGGGTCAGGGACAGTGCCTGATGGGTAGTTTAACTGGGGCGGTTGCCTCCTAAAGAGTAACGGAGGCGCCCAAAGGTTCCCTCAGCCTGGTTGGCAATCAGGTGTCGAGTGTAAGTGCACAAGGGAGCTTGACTGTGAGAGCGACAGCTCGAGCAGGGACGAAAGTCGGGACTAGTGATCCGGCGGTACATTGTGGAATGGCCGTCGCTCAACGGATAAAAGGTACCTCGGGGATAACAGGCTGATCTTGCCCAAGAGTCCATATCGACGGCATGGTTTGGCACCTCGATGTCGGCTCGTCGCATCCTGGGGCTGGAGTTGGTCCCAAGGGTTGGGCTGTTCGCCCATTAAAGCGGTACGCGAGCTGGGTTCAGAACGTCGTGAGACAGTTCGGTCCCTATCCGCTGCGCGCGCAGGAAATTTGAGAAGACCTGTCCTTAGTACGAGAGGACCGGGACGGACGAACCTCTGGTATGGCAGTTGTACCGCCAGGTGCACCGCTGCTTCGCTACGTTCGGAAGAGATAACCGCTGAAAGCATCTAAGCGGGAAGCTCGCTTCGAGATGAGATTTCCACGCACCTAGTGTGTGAGAGGCCCCCAGCTAGACCACTGGGTTGATAGGCCGGAGGTGGAAGCACGAACCAACGACGTGTGCAGCCGACCGGTACTAATAAGCCGACAACTTACACCACACCCCCACCCCCAACACGTGTTGGGAACGAAGGGTGGGGTCACCACAGAACACCGCGTCCACTATACGGCTCCCAACCAACAACCCCCGCGGTTG